>NZ_JBEXUG010000005.1:0-258887 GCF_040614315.1 Streptosporangium sp. NPDC006007
ATCGACCGGACCACCTACAAAGCCACCATCAGCATCGATATGCTCATGAACAGCCCTTGACACCTACGGCCCTGCCCTAACTGAACGGCGTTGGTCCTAGAGGTCGCCGGGGTCGCAGGCGACGCCGTCCCCGTCCCGGTCGACATACCACTTGTACTGCTTGTGAATCTCCTTGAAATACGGGCCGTAGCCGTTCTTGACCGCGGTCGCGCAGTCCGGGTATCTCCGCTCACCGCCGTCGCCGCGTGCCGTGGAGGTGGCGGCCGGCTGGGACGCCCCGCGGGTGGTGTCCGTCGCCGGGGTACCCGTGACGGGTGTGACCGCGGGCGGGGTCAGCGCGCCGGTCGGCTCCGTACCTCCCGGGGTGCTGGGCTGTGTGCTCGGAGAAGTCCCGGAACCCGCCGTGCCGGCGGCGCCGAGCAGCCGGGCGACCATCGCGTCCGCCTGCTCCCTGGTGAAGGAGCCCGCGATGCTCAGACTGTCCTCGGTGATCACCTGGGCGACCCTGGGGGCCGCCACCACCTTCTCCCCCACCACGATCGCGATCTGTTGCCGGACCGCCTCCTGGGTGAGGTCGTTGATCTGGTCGCGGAACGCGGGCGCGAACGCGATCCTGACCGAGTAGGCGCCGTTCTGCTCCCGGACCGCCTCGATCTTCCGTACGGCGTTCACGCTGACCCCGGCGGCGAGCGTGTAGCAGGTCTGCCCCGGGTCGTCGGGCAGGGCGTCGGGAGCCGTGCAGGGACCGGCCTGACTGCCCGTCACCGGGGCGAAGTGGATGGGGACCGCCAGGCGCCGGGGAGGCGCGGCCCCGAGCGGCATGTCGGGGTCGCGGGTCATGAGCACCGCGAGCGTGCCGAGCACACCGGCGGTCAGCACGACGACGATCAGTGCGACGATCAGGAGGATCGTGGTGACCCGGCTCGCCCGGGGGTGCCCCGCCCCGCCGGGTGGGACACCGGGGCCGCCGGGGAGGCCGGGCGGAGGCCCCGGCGGAGATCCGGGGGAGGGGCCGGACGGAGGCTCGGACGGAGACCCGGCCGGAGGTCCCGGCGAAGGTTTCGGCGCCCGCCGGGAACGACTGTGGCGGCCACCCCGAGGTCTCTGCGGCACGGGTGAGTCACCCGGCCCCGCGTGCATCCCCATCGTCATGTCCCCGTATTTCTCACATCGGCTCGCGGCGAGCCTATCGATCACTCAAAGGACCCGGTAACCGGAAAGTCAAGCTGGGTTCGAAAACATGACAATCTCCAGTGGTCGGCAGACTGTCAGCAATGGCTGTCGATTCCTTCCATCTTGTGGATAGTGGTCCCTCCCCTGGGAACGCACAGTGAAGGTGACAGAGGCGCGAACCCTGGAGAAGCCGTGAAGATCGCAGTTCCCCGCGAGGTCAAGAACCACGAGTACCGCGTGGCTCTCACCCCCGCCGGAGCACATGAGTTCGTCCGGCACGGCCATCAGGTCTTCGTCGAAACGGACGCGGGTGCCGGATCGTCGATCCCCGACTCCGACTTCCAGGGCGTGGGCGCCGTCATCCTGGAGTCGGCGGACGACGTGTGGGCCGAGGGCGATCTGGTGCTGAAGGTGAAGGAGCCGGTCGCCGAGGAGTACCACCGGATGCGCAAGGGACAGGTGCTCTTCACCTACCTGCACCTGGCGGCGTCGGAGGCGTGCACCCGCGCCATGCTCGAAGCGGGCGTCACCGGCATCGCCTACGAGACCGTGCAGACCGCGAACGGCTCCCTGCCGCTGCTGGCCCCGATGTCGGAGGTCGCCGGGCGGCTCGCCCCGCAGGTGGGCGCCTACCATCTGATGCGGTCCGGGGGTGGGCGCGGCGTGCTCATGGGCGGGGTGTCGGGCGTGCACGCGGCCAACGTGGTCGTGATCGGCGCCGGGGTGTCGGGGATGAACGCCGCGGTCATCGCGCTCGGCATGCAGGCCGAGGTGGTGCTGCTGGACAAGAACATCGACCGGCTCCGTCAGGCCGACACCATCTATCAGGGGCACTGTCAGACGGTCGCCTCGAACAGCTACGAGGTGGAGCGCGCGGTCCTGGCCGCGGACCTGGTCATCGGCGCGATCCTGGTGCCCGGCGCCAAGGCGCCCAAACTGGTCGGCAACGATCTGGTGTCGCGGATGAGGCCCGGATCGGTCCTGGTAGACATCTCCATCGACCAGGGCGGCTGCTTCGAGGACTCCCGTCCGACCACCCACGCCAAGCCGACCTACCGCGTACACGACTCGATCTTCTACTGCGTGGCCAACATGCCGGGCGCGGTCCCGCACACCTCGACGTACGCGCTGACCAACGTGACCCTGCCCTACGCGATGGCCGTCGCCGGCCTGGGCTGGCGCGAGGCGCTGCGCGGCGACCCCGCGCTGGCCCTCGGCCTGAACACGCACGAGGGCCACCTGACCAACCTGCCGGTGGCCCAGGCCCACGGCCTGGAGGCCGTGCCCCTGGCGCGGGTGCTCAGCTGACCGAGGTGCCCGGCGGGGCGCCGGCGGGGCGGCCCGGGACGCCGGCGGGTCAGGAGGACGGCGTGGTGCCGGGCGACGAGGTCGGCACGGGGGCCTTGGACGGGTCGTGCGGGGACGGGCTGGTCGTCGGGGCCACCGTCGGGATCGGGGCCTCGGCGGTGGTGGTGCCCACGCCGCTGCTGCACGACGCGCCGAACTCGGGCGTCTCGGCGCTGTTGTTCCGGTACTTGGCGATGTACTTGGGCAGCCGGGGGTCGTCCGCGCTCTCCAGACTGAGCTGCTTGTTCCAGGAGCTGACCACGATCTTGGCGGGCAGCCCGGGGTACGGGCTCAGCAGCATGTAGTCCTTGGCGGCCATCTCCTTGAGCTTGGCCACCTGGTCCTTGGGCAGGTCCGGGCGGTAGGTGATCCACGCGGCACCGTGCTCCATCGAGTGGACGGCGTTCTCGCTGTTGACCGGCTGGTCGTAGATCCCGCAGTTCTGCCAGGCCGGGTTGTGCTCACCGCCCATCGGCGGGTTCTCCTTGTAGGCCACCTTGGTCTGGACGTGCACGCCGCCCGGGTACTTGGCGCTGACGACGCCGTCCAGCGAGGTCGTCGCCCGCTCGTTGACCAGGTAGAAGCCGACCAGACCGACGAGCAGGACGATGACGAGACCGCCACCGCCCCACATCAGAAACGCGGCCCGGCGCTCCTTGCGCCTGTGCTCCTCACGCATCCGGGCGAGACTCTCCCGCCTCGCCTGCGCTTTTTCCTTCGACATCGACCCTCCAGGCGGCAACCAACTTCGGGTCACACTATGCCCTAACCAGGTATGTGAAGAATAAAGGAATCACAATGCGTGATACAGCGACGATTCGCCATAGTGGGTACTCTGGGCAGGCGATGGAAACCCCCGTTGAAAACACTACGAGGCCCGGAGGGCGCACGGCGCTCGTGGTGCTGTTCGCCTGTCTGGTCACGGCCGCCGTCCTGCTGCTGGTGACCGGGAGAGGCACGGCCCCGACCGACGCCTCGCCGGAGGCGGGGTTCGCCCGCGACATGGCCGTCCACCACGCCCAGGCCGTCGAGATGTCCTTCATCGTCAGGGACGGCAGTGAGGACGTGACACTGCGGCGGCTGGCCTACGACATCATCGTCACCCAGACCGCCCAGCGGGGGATGTTCAGCGGCTGGCTGCAGCAGTGGGGGCTCGACCAGTCCGGCGAGCGGCCGTCGATGGCGTGGATGGCCGGTCACGGCCACGGCGCGTCGGCGTCGGCGTCCGCCGCCATGCCCGGCATGGCCGGCGAGGAGGAGCTCACGAGGCTCCGCGAGGCCACCGGCAAGGAGCAGGAGGTCCTCTTCCTCCAGCTCATGATCCGCCATCACGAGGGCGGCGTGCAGATGAGCCGGGGCCTGCTGAGACTGTCGGACCGCGACGAGGTGGCCGGCACGGCACGGCACATCGTCGACGGCCAGACCGGAGAGATCAAACTGATGACCGAGATGCTGCGGCAGCGCGGTGCCCAGCCGCTGCCCTCCATCCTTTGACGACGTCGGCCCTTTGATGACGTCGGCGCGTCCCTGCGCGGCCGGTTCCCGGCCAGGGCAGCATGGAGCCAACCTGGCCGGAGGAGACAGAACAGCATGGTGAACGACGAACCGGAGAACCGCCTGGAGGTGAGCATCTCCGCCGAGGTGGAATCCGGGCAGTACGCCAACTTCGCTTCGGTGTGGCACACCCAGGATGGTTTCGTCCTGGACTTCGCAGTGATCACCAGACCGCCTCAGCTCGCCAACGACCCCTCGTCAGGGCAGCCCTTCGTCAGCGTGCCGACCCGGATCGTCAGCCGGATCCGCATTCCGCCGAGTCAGGTGTTCGAGCTGATGAAGGCCCTCGAACAGCAGCTCACCGCCTACGAGCACGAGACCGGTCACAAGGGCTGACGGCCCCGCCCGGAGAACCGGCCCGCGAGGTCGCCCACCGGGTCCACGAGGTCCACCGGGTCCGGGGCACACGACGTCCACCGGCCTCTCAGAGCACGCCGATGGCCCGGCGGGCCGCGACCATCAGGTCCGCTGTGCGCTCGACGGCCCCGGCCGCCCCGGCGGCGAGGGTCCGCGCCAGCTCGGCCGGGTCGGCCGACAGCTCCGCGTAGCGTTCCTGGACGGGTCGCAACGTCTCCACCACCGCATCGGCGGTCTCCCGCTTGAGCGCGCCGTACGTCTGGTGGGCGAAGGAGTCGATCGGCCGCCCCGAGCAGGCCGCGAGCAGGGTGAGCAGGTTGGAGACGCCGGGCTTGTCTCGCGGGTCGTGGCGGACCTCGGTGCCGGAGTCGGTCACCGCTCGCATGATCTTGTGGCGAACGTCGGCGGGCGGGTCGAGCAGGTAGATCGTCCCGGCGACCGAGCCGTCGGACTTGCCCATCTTGGCCGTGGGCATGGTCAGGTCCATGACCCGGGCCGCGAGCCGGGGGTGGACGGCCTCGGGCACGGTGAAGGTCTGGCCGTACAGGCGGTTGAACCGCAGGGCCAGGTCCCGGGTCAGCTCGACGTGCTGGCGCTGGTCCTCCCCCACGGGCACCAGGTCCACCCGGTGCAGCAGGATGTCGGCGGCCATCAACGCGGGGTAGGTGAGCAGCGACAGCCGTACCTCCTCCTGACCCGCGGACTTCTCCTTGAACTGGATCATCCGCCGCATCTCCCCGAAATAGGCGGTGCTCTCCAGCAGATAGGCCAGCTCGGTGTGGGCGGGCACCCGTGACTGGATGTAGACCAGCGACCGGTCCAGGCCGCAGGCGAGCAGCAGGGTCGCCGCCTCCAGGGTGCGGGCGCGCAGCCGGTCGGGATCGTGTCTGACGGTCAGGGCGTGCAGGTCGGCCACCGCGTAGACGCAGTCCGCCTCGTCCTGGAGCCGTACGGCGGGCATGATCGCGCCGAGGAGGTTGCCGAGCGTCAGGTGTCCGGTCGGTTTGAACGCGGAGAAGGCCCGCTTGGTCATGGTCGCTCCCTTGGTGGAAGGACCGCCGCGCACCGGGGGCGTGACAACGAGAAACGGCCGCCGGTTCACGGCGGCCGTCTGGTTGCGCAGTCTGGACTGGCTAGCGGGCCCGCCGTTGGGCGGCCCGCCACAGACCCAGACTGTGCGTGTTCATGGCAGGGATCCTATCTCCTCCGCCACCGCGGCGGCAAAGGCGTCCACGTCGGCCTCCGTGGTGTCGAACGCGGTCATCCACCGCACCTCGCCCAGGGCCTCGTTCCAGGTGTAGAAGCGGAAGCGTTTCTGCAGGCGCCGGGTCACCTCGGGTGGCAGGATCGCGAAGACCGCGTTGGCCTGCACCGGGCGCGGCACCTGGACGCCGGGGATCTCCCGTACGGCGCCGGCCAGCCGCCTGGCCATGGCGTTGGCGTTGCGGGCGTTGCGCAGCCACAGGTCGCCCGCGAGCAGCGCCTCGAACTGCACAGAGACGAACCGCATCTTGGAGGCGAGCTGCATCGCGGTCTTGCGCAGGTAACGCAGGCCGCGCACGGCGTCGGGGTTGAGCACCACGACGGCCTCACCGAACATCATCCCGGCCTTGGTGCCGCCGAAGGAGAGCACGTCCACCCCGGCGTCCGTGGTGAACGCGCGCAGCGGCACGTCCAGCGCGGCGGCGGCGTTGGTGATGCGGGCCCCGTCGAGGTGGACGAGCATGCCCAGCCCGTGGGCGTGCTCGGATATGGCCGCGATCTCCTCGGGGGTGTAGAGGGTGCCCAGCTCGGTGGCCTGCGTGATCGAGACGACCTTGGGCTGCGCGCGGTGCTCGTCGCCGAACCCCCACGCCTGGGTGTCGATCAGCTCGGGGGTGAGCCTGCCGTCCGGGGTGGGGACGGTGAGCAGTTTGAGCCCCGCCGACCGTTCCGGCGCCCCGCCCTCGTCGGTGTGGACGTGCGCCGACTCGGCGCAGACCACCGCCTCCCAGTGCGCGGTCATCGCGCGGAGCGCAACCACGTTGGCGCCGGTGCCGTTGAACACCGGCCAGACCTCGGCCGCCGGGCCGAAGTGCCCCTTGAAGATCTTCTGGAGCGCCTCGGTGTAGACGTCGTCGCCGTAGGCGGTCTGGTGTCCCTCGTTGGCGAGGGCGATCGCCTGGAGGATCTCCGGGTGGACCCCGGCGTAGTTGTCGCTGGCGAAGCCCTTCACCCGGGGGTCGTGCCTGCGGATCGCGTCCGTCACCAGCTACCTCCAGCGTGGATGCCCAGTTCTTCAGGGCGGGCAGGAAACGCGGCACGGTCAGGCACGGTGGTCTCCTGGTTTTGTCGGCAGGGCTCGGTAGGTTGATCGGCGTGTCCCGCTTCCGGCTTCGGCCCACCCCCGCCCAGGAGGCGGCGTTGGCCGGGCACTGCGGGCACGCCCGATATGTGTGGAATCTCGCCGTCGAGCAGCACGCGCATTGGAAGCCGGGCCGCAAGGGCGCGCCCGGTTTCGCCGAGCAGTGCCGTCAGCTCACCGAGGCGCGGGCGGAGTTTGGGTGGCTGCGCGGCGGGTCGATCATCGTGCAGCAGCAGGCGCTCAAGGACTTCGCCCAGGCCATGGCGAACTTCTTCGGCGGCACCCACCGCCGCCCGGCCTTCCGCAAACGTGGCCGGGGCGAGGGGTTCCGTATCGTCGCGGTCAAGCCCGGCGATGTGCGCCGCCTGTCGCGCCATGTCGGTGAGGTGAGGGTTCCCAAGGTCGGCTGGGTGCGGTTTCGCTGGTCGCGCGCCGTCGGCGACGGTGTGAGGTCCTACCGGATCACCCGGGACGCGGCCGGGCGTTGGCATGTCGCGTTCGCCGCGATCCCCGATCCGATCCCCGCGCCGGGCACCGGTGAGGTGGTCGGCGTGGACCGGGGGGTGACCGTGTCGGCGGCGTTGTCCACCGGCGAGCTGCTGAACGCGCCCGCCCTGCGCGACGCCGAGCGCAAACGCCTGCTGCGATTGCAGCGCAGGCTCGCCCGCGCCCGGCGGGGCTCCAACCGGCGCGCCAAGGTCAAGGCCGCGATCGCCCGGTTGAAGGCCCGCGAGAGTGACCGGCGCAAGGACTGGGTGGAGAAGACCAGCACCGGTCTGGCCCGCCGTTTCGACGTCATGGCGGTCGAGGACCTGAAGGTCCGCAACATGATCCGCTCCGCACGCGGTACCCTCGCCGCGCCGGGGCGCAACGTCCGGCAGAAGGCCGGGCTGAACCGGGGCATCCTCGCCGCCGGGTGGGGCCGGCTCGTGACCCGGCTGGAACACAAGGCTCCGGGCCGGGTCCGGAAGATCAATCCGCGTTACACGTCGCGGACCTGCAACGCCTGCGGGCACGTCGCCGGGGAGAGCCGCGAGGGCCAAGCCCTCTTCCTCTGCGTGGCCTGCGGGCACCGGGACAACGCCGACGTCAACGCGGCCCGCAACCTCCGGGATACGGCCGCGGGGCACGCGGTCGCTGCGCGGGGAGGCGGGGCGCCTGCCCGGCCGGTGAACCGCGAACCTCAATCCGAACTCCTCATCGCGTAGGGATTCGGGGTGGAATCCCCCACCTTCAGGCGGGGGAGGATGTCAATTCTTCCTCTCAGCGGAGCGGCCGGCGGCTGGTGGCCGGCCGCTGTCGCGCCTCTCGCCCTCAGCGGGTGAGGTCGATCCTGGTGCCGTTGGCGTCGGTGTCCCAGAGGGCGTCGACGGCCTCGGCGACGTCGTCGACGTCGGTGTACCCGGGGAAGCTCCGCTCCGGGTTCGCCTCGCGCATGGCCTGGTTCACCAGTGCCTTGACGACCAGGATGTTCGCCGTGGAGCCGGTGCCCTCCAAGGCGTCGGCGAAGGCCATGGTCCAGGCCTCGGAGGCCGCCTTGGCGGCGCCGTAGGCGGCGTTGCCCTGGGTGGGGCGCTCGGCCGCCTTGGCCGAGACGATGGCGAACCGGCCGCGCCCGCTCGCCTTGAGCAGCGGCTCGAAGGCGAGCGTGACGTGCTGGAGGGTGCGGACCAGCAGGTCGTGCAGCAGGTCCCAGTCCTCCAGCCTGGTCTCGGCGAAGGTCGCCGAGCCGCGCCAGCCGCCCACCAGGTGCACGATGCCGTCCACCTCGCCGTGCTCGGCCTCGATGTCCGCCGCGAGCCGCTTCACGGCGTCGAGGTCGAGCAGGTCGACCGGGAGCGTCCCGGCGGCGCCGGACCTGTCGACGCCGATGACCGTGTGACCCTTGTCCGTGAAGCGTCGTACGACGGCCTGGCCCGCGGGACCGGCCGCGCCGGCAACAAGGATGATCATGCTCGGATCCCCTTCGTGGATTCGACGACATCGCCGAGCTTACGGCGCAGGGCCTCGTAGAACATGCTCAGGGGGAACTCGTCGGGGAGCACCGCGTCCACCACGGTCTTCGGGAAACCCTCGACCGGCAGCGCGTCCACGCCGCGGTGCCAGACCGAGGCCGGATGCGGCTCCACGTAGGCCGCGACGAGCTGGTGCGCGGCCAGCCAGTGAGCGAGCTTGGCGCGGTCGATCCCGTCGCGGTAGAGCTTCTCCACCTCGCCGCGCAGATCCGCGACGCCGTCGGCGAGCCGGGCCCAGTCGACGCTCAGCCGGTTGTCGGTCCAGCGGACGACGTCGTTGCGGTGCAGGTAGGCGAAGAGGAGCTGACCTCCGAGGCCGTCGTAGTTACGGACCCGCTCGCCGGTGATGGGGAAACGGAACAGCCGGTCGAACAGGATGGCGAGCTGGACGTAGCGGGCGTGCGGCACGCCCTCCCGCTCCAGTCGCACGGCCTCACCGAACGCGGTCAGGTCGCAGCGGAGCTCCTCCAGGGAGTACAGCCAGTACGGCATGCGCTGCTTGATCATGAACGGGTCGAACGGCAGGTCGCCGTGGCTGTGGGTGCGGTCGTGGATCAGGTCCCAGAGCACGAAGGTGTCCTGGGCCAGCTCCTGCGACTCGATCAGCCTGGCCGCGTCCGGCGGCAGCGCCAGCTTGAGCGTGATCGCGGCGGCCCTGCTCACCGCGCGGAACCTGGCGGCCTCGCGGTCGCAGAAGATGCCGCCCCAGGTGAAGCGGGCCGGGGTCTCGCGGACGGCGACGGTCTCGGGGAAGAGCACCGCGGAGTTGGTGTCGTAGCCGGAGGTGAAGTCCTCGAAGGCGATCGGCACGAAGAGCGGGTTGTCGTAGCGCCCGCGCTCCAGCTCGGCCAGCCACTCGGGCCAGACGGTGCGGATCCAGACGGCCTCGATATAGCGGAAGGTGGTGCCGTTCTGGGTGTACATCGGGAAGACGACCAGGTGCTCCAGCCCGTCCACCCGCTGGGCGTCGGGGTGGAAGGCGTTGAGGGAGTCCAGGAAGTCGGGCACGCCCAGACCCCGCTCCACCCACCCGCGGAGGTCGGCGACCACCGCGGCGAGGTAGGTCTCGTCGTGGGGGAAGCGGGGGGCGAGCCGTACCACGTGGTCGGCGATCTCGGCGATCAGCCCGGCCGCCCGGTCGCGGTCGCCCTCGATGGAGCCGTCCTTGGCCTGGAGTGGCTTGAGCGCCTCGACGACCTCCTTGAGCTCCCGGAAGGCGGCCCGGGCCTCCGGCTCCCTCGTCGCCGCGGGGACGGGGACGCGGGCGACCCAGGTGACGAGGTTGCCCCAGAGCGCGGCGTGGTCGTAGTCGCCGATCGAGTCGTCGCCGAACAGGTCGGAGTCGGCGACGACCACGACCCTGCCCTCGCCGTGCCGTACGGCCAGCGCCAGCGGCGCCCCCGCCGGGTCGGCGGTGGGGGACGTCGAGAACAGCACGGTCGCGTGCTCGGGACCGGTCAGGGCGCCGGCCCGGTAGAAGCACGCCCGGCGGGCCCCGGCCAGCAGGTCGTGCTCCGCGGGGCGGCCGGGGACGCCCAGCACCCAGGCGGCCACGCCGTTGTGGGCGTTGCGCGGGTCCTGGACGGTGGTGTGCTCGACGCCGACACCGAACCGGGCGAGCAGTTCCTCCAGGTTGCTGCCGTACTTCTCCTGCTCGCATTCGGCCAGGACGACCAGCCCGCCGCCGCCGCTCACGTAGTCCTCGATCGCGTCGAGCTCCTCGACGGGGAGGACGGGGCTGCCCAGTCCGATGGTACGTTCCCAGCGCTCCGCGGAGGGGTGCGCGATGACGAAGACGTCCTGCGCGCTCAGCAGGGCCGGGGTGACCGGTCCCTCGGTGTGCGCGGCCACGGTGTGGCCCAGGCGGCGGAGCAGCTGCGCGGCGCGGGCGTAGCTGCTGTCGTCCGGGTGGCCCGGATTCATCGTTTCGGCCATGTCCCTGCGGATGGTCCACGACTCGTTGTGTGCCTCGTCGAACAGCACCCGCGGGAAAGCACGCACGGTAAATCCTCCCTCAAATGAGATCTTATGACGGAAAATATACACAGTATGTCCAGGTATTGACACATCCCTTACGGTCCACCCCGGCAGCAGGTCGAGGATCTTCCCGGGCCGGAACCACGGGCGAGGGTCACTCAGGGGGCCGGTCCAGCCAACCGATAACGGTGTTTACGGACTCGATGCCAAGCCGTTCACCTGCGGACGGTTGACCACTTACCGCGACTTCCAGCTATGGGAACGTCTCACCTCATAGCCTGACGGCATGGACATCGCGGGACTGACCATCGCCGTGATCAGTGCCGTGGCGGGCATCGCGGGCGCCTATTTCGCCTGGGTGCCGGTCCGCGATCGGCTCTCCAGGAGACGTATGGCCCACACCCCGGCGCCACCGGACCCGGCGGCGCCTCCCGCGACGACCGGCTACGACGTGTTCATCTCCTACGCCCACGAGGACGGCGACCTGGTGAGGGACCTGGCCGAACGGCTCAGGCGACGGGGACTGAACATCGCCCTGGACGAGGTGGCGCTCACCCCGGGCATGCCCCTGGTCCAC
Organism: Streptosporangium sp. NPDC006007; assembly: GCF_040614315.1. Taxonomy (NCBI): domain Bacteria; kingdom Bacillati; phylum Actinomycetota; class Actinomycetes; order Streptosporangiales; family Streptosporangiaceae; genus Streptosporangium; species Streptosporangium sp. NPDC006007. Next base: position 11,345 of record NZ_JBEXUG010000005.1, read on the forward strand.
GGCGTGGAGGAGGCCATCAGGAACTCGTCGCACGGCATGCTCGTCTTCAGCCCCGCCTCGATGGCCAGCGGCTGGGTGCGGAACGAGTACTACCTGCTGATGCAGAGATCCTTCGAGACCGGCCGGCTCTTCATCCCGGTCCTCGTCAAGGACGTGGACCTGCCGGAGTTCGCCAGGACCCGCTTCTACAGCGATCTACGCGACGTCTCGGAGGCAACCTACGATCAGCGCGTCACCAAGCTGGCCGAAGCCCTGCGGAGAACGGCGTGAACCTCCAAACAGGGGGAATTCACCGTGAAGGGCCGGGCGACCCGAGACGGAGGGTCAGGTGACGGTAGGTCCGACCGCGCGGAACACGATGACCGAGGAGCCCTTGACCGTGTCGACCTGGAAGGCGTAACAGCCGGGCGCCTTCAGCCGGACATAACCGGGGCGATCTCGCCAACCCTCCGCCGAAGGATCCGGGAGCATGACGATCTCGCTGTCCAGTGGTTGACCCTCCGTACCGTCGAACCCCACGGGGTCGTCGCCGTCCAGTCGCCGCCCCCTGATCACAGCGGGACCCGCCAGGTCGGGAACGGCGGTCCACAGCACTTTCCGCCCGCCCCACCCGCTGTCTTCAAACAGGGTTCCCCGATCCTCACCGTCGTACCGCAGGGTGGAACCCATCACCGGGCGCACCGGCCCCTCCCCCAGCAGATCCCCGACCAATGGCGTGGGACGCGTCACGACCTTGGTGACCGGGCACGCGGCGCCACGCGCGACCTCGGGACCTGCCAGTGGCCGCTTCAGTAGATCGGCGACTGCGGAATCCACCGAAATCGGCGGCCTGAAATCGCCGGACGTGCACCCGGCGACCACCACGGCGGCGATAACCACCACAGCCGTCACCTTCAGCGCCTTTTTCATCTCACCATCCACATAAAAGCGACCAATAGTCAGCTAGTCGACTTTATCGGCCCTTCAGACTTAAAGGGGGACTCTTCTCTCTTTCATCACAGAAGGCGACCAATGACCAGCGAGCGCCACCAACGGTAGCCGTAGGCGGCATCGTCATCGCTCGCGTTGTAGCACATCTGTACGCTCGCATTCGCCCTACGCGACGGAGTGTGATCCCCTGCATCTGGATTAGTCACAGTGACGGTGTGCGGTCCAGACGTCCCGCCCACCTTGACAGCGAATTCGGATTCGGACAGCGGGATAGATGGATCAGTCGGCGTGTCAGCGATTTCGCCCCCGGGGTCGATGGGGACGGGCCCTCCCCGATCGGACCAGGGGTGAGGGATGAGATCATTGGGGCTCACCGCGAAGACAGGGGGTTGCGTTATGCCACCCAGCAATGCCGCGGTGACCGCTGACAGCGCGAGAGCCGACCCGATAGTACGCTTCGCACTTCCCCCTACAGAGACTGTTGACCCGACATACATGTTCTCTCAACACGTTAAACGGAAGCGGGGATTTAGGTCGAGACAACTCCCTCTTTAAGGGCCAGTTTCATAATCAACAACTTCCCGACGTGGTGAGCTGATTCCAGCCCGATCGCCCAATTGCGAAAGGGGCCGTCCCACGGGAAGGGGTACGGCATGAACATCGAGGTCCTGGCCGCTTCCGATGGGAGGCCGTTATAGACGTCGGACTCGCCCCACAACTTGAGGGCGGCCCACATCTGTGGTGTCATCCGCCGGCTGGAGGCCGCCGAAGCGAACAGGCCCCCGCGAGGTTGCCGGGGGCCTGCCGTACTCCGGTTGTGGTGGGGCTAGTGCGGTGACCATGAACGTTCACCGGGTCGGCTGATCACGCGGCTCGGGTCTTGGGGCGTCCCCATCGGCGTTGTTTCTCGCTTCGGACCCGGGCGCGTTCTCGTCGTTGTGCGGCCAGCACGTCGGGATGGCGGGCGTTGGCGTTGCGCCAGCGCAGGTAAGACTGGAGCTTGCGGGCCAGCACGGTGTGGTTGGGATGGTCAGAGCCGCCCATCACGAAGCTGCGCAAGGGGCCGAACTGTGCCTCAATCGGGTTGGCCCAGGAAGCGCTGGTCGGGGTGAGACACCGTTCGACCTTGTTCCTGGCGGCCCAGGCGCGGATCGCGGGAGTCTTGTTGGCCGACAGGTTGTCCATGATCACGTAGATCGGGGCGCCGTCCGGACGGGCGGCCCGAATCGACTTCAGCGCGGCCAGGCTGTGATCTGCGCCCTTGCGCCGCCGGGCGATGCCCCACAGCCGGTCATCGCCCAGGCTGTAGCAACCGTGGAAGTAGCGGATGCCATGCGTGCGTGAATAGGTCGCCGGCAGACGATCCGGCCTGCCCTCTTGTGCCCAGCCGCTGCCGTGGCAGGGCCGGATCGACAGTGGCCCGAACTGGTCGAAGGCGAAACACCGCATCGGGAATCGGCTGGTGACCTCCTCGATCCGGTCCAGTTTGGCCTCCCGGGCCGGATCGGTGGACTCCTTCCAGGTGCGGGTCCTTTGAAAGGAGATCTTGCGTGCGCGCAGGAGTTGCCGCAGCCGTTCCCGACCGATCCTGATGATGCGCTCCGGGTTGCCGGCCAGGTAGGCGGCCGGCTTGCGGATACTCCAGTGGGTGAACGGACGCCCCAGTTTCTCTGGGCGCGTCAGGGCCGTCTGAGTGATGAACTCCACGTCATCGATGCTGATCAGGCGGGGACGGCCACCCGCCCATTTAGGGTCCAGCGCCTCCAGCCCCCGGGCGTTGAAGGCGTGGATGACATCACGGACGGTGTCTTCATCGGCGGCGACCAGCTGCGCGATCGCCGGAGCCGTGGTTCCGCTGGCGGACGCCATGATGATCAACGCTCTGCGTATCCGGATCGAGCCGTGTTTGCCTCGCCGTACCAGGCGTTGCAGCAGCTGGCCTTCGGCGTCGGTTAATCGCCGTGCTCTGACGGGTTCAGCCATGCACTCCTCCAGCTGTCGGTGCCGATTGGGCCGGTACCGACAGTGGGGCAGGTCATCAAACGACGCAAGCCGTACGGCATGCCAGGACCCGGCGAACCTATGTGGTCACCGCACTAGACGGTGTCGTCGGTGCGGACCCAGCGGGTGAACGCGGCCCACTCACCCGGCGTGAACACCAACGCCGGACCCGCCTGATCCTTACTGTCCCGAACCCCAACCCGCCCACCCGACAACCACGCGACCTCCACACAGTTGCCGCCGTTACCACCTGAGAACGGGGACTTGACCCATACGGCCTCACTCAGTTCCCGATCCATCGACCCCTCATCTCCCTGATCAGCTCCAGCGACACTCGCTGAGGAAGTGCCTTAGCTCGGATCGCCTCGTATTTGATCGTGATGTCCGCCACATCGTCGGGTCGGTCGGTGACCTGGCCCCGGCCAGCCGACTCCATGTAAACAGTATTGGCGAGCCCCCGAGCCTGCGCAATGACGAAGCCTCCCAGCAAACCGACGGTGCTGCCTGCCCCGAAAGGCAGCACCTGGATGGTGATGCACGGGAGACACCCGGCCTCAACGAGGTGGTCCAGTTGCCTAGCCATGATCGTTTCATCACCGATCCGACCGCTGAGCACGCCTTCGTCGATGACGACCCACAGCATGGGCGGATTCTCCCGCTCCAGGATGCGCTGTCGTTCCAGCCGGGCAGCCACATCCATCTCCGTTCTCTCCATCGAGGCACGAGGCTCCCCGCTGAAAAGCACTCGCGCGTAGTCCGGCGTCTGGAGCAACCCCGGGACGAGGAGTGGCTCCCAGGTGCGTAGGTGGTCGGCGGCCTGCTCGATGTCGGCCCAGGGGCGGAACCACGCGGGCAACTGTGCCGAGACGTTGTCCATCATCTCCTTGATGCGGATGAGCGCCCCGTCCACTCCCAGCGCCTTGTCGCACCTCCTGACGAAGTCGTCGGCCGGACGCCTGCGGCCGGTCTCCGCCATGGAGATCGTGCCCAGCGCGAAGCCGGTGCGCCTGGCGAGGGTCTCCTGGGTGAGACCGGCCCCCTGGCGATAGCGGCGAAGCTCATAGCCGAAGAAGGCGATCGGGGACGTGGTGGGGTCGAGTTCCCCGGCGTGTGGCATGGGGGGCACCTCGGTTTCACGGACGGTTTCACCGAAACCGTTAAACAAGAACCGTAATCGTTCCGCTACTGACTGTATCCGAACGATGCGATGCTGCAAAGGCATATCGGGGACCCGACAGTCGGATCAGGTGAACATGAATCCCGTGATTGGCTTTTGGCAGAACGACGTGAACAACGAATCCGAGGTTCTCGGGGAGGCGTACCTGAGACTCGATCCAACATCGGTCTCGAAGGCACGCGACCATGTGCGTGTATGGATCGGCGCAGACCATCCGGCATATGAGAACGTCAGGCTGGCGACTTCGGAGTTGGTGACAAACGCTGTTCTGCACACTCTCCGGAGATGCCCCCACGAGCTGGTGTCGCTCGCGCTCGTCCGGAGGGCGGACCTCCTCTACGTGGAGGTCCTCGACCCGGGTGGCGTCCCCTGGGAGCCACACGCGCCAGAGGCCGTGGGGGACGACGAGGAGTGCGGGCGCGGTCTGGCCATCGTCGACGAGATCTCCCGGCGGCGCTGGGGAGTCCGTGACCACGGGGAGAGGGGCCGCACCGTGTGGTGCGCCCTCGACTGGGCTCCCACCTCGGTGGAGTGGTCATGCGGGTGATCGTGAGCATCAGCCGTGAGGGGGTCAGGGTCGGCGCCCCCGAGCAGAAAGGCGTGCTGTTCGGATTCGACGCCTGGGAGGCGTTCATCCGCCGGGCCGAGAAAGGCTGGTTCGGTCTGTCACCGCCGCCGGGACCGCCGCAATGAAATTCCCCGGAGGGGGGCCTCGACATCAGGACGAACCTTGTCCTGTCGTAATTCCGCGCACCGTCTCGGGGAAGGGCGGATGCGCAGACGGCCGATTCGCTCGACGACTCCCTCGGCAATATTGATCGGCACCCGCAACGAAGCGGCACTCCCCCGCCCGCTACAGAGCTCCGGGCAGCTTCCGGCCAAGGCTCCGCCCGGCTTCGTCGACGAATCGGTCACCACCGTCAGAACGGCGTCACCCCGCCCCCTCACCTCCTGAGAACCGGCCTCCAGGGCCACCGGACGGCCCCTCACATGAAAAAGAGTGCGTACTTGCGTTAAGAACGCAAGTACAGGTCGATCTCGATTTAAATTTTTTTCCCACCCGGCCACTCAACGATTTGGAACGTCGACGAAATCCTTTTGCACCCGCCAATCCCTCTCACCTCGCCCCCTTCAGGCCGTCTCACGTTTATGCTTATCGCATCTCACGTGGCGCAACTACCGAAACGGCCTCTTTCATGGACCTCACGGGCCGGTTTACTGACTTTTCCGGACATGGTTTTCCATGCACTCTGGACGATGATCCGTCCTGCCGGACGAAATTTCGGGGCGACTCGGCAGAAAAGTCGGAAAAGATGCACCGAAAATTCGGGAGAGAAATGACCGTAAACCGTACGGGGAAAGCAGTGCGGCGACGCCTTCACGCGGCGGCGGGAATCCTCGCGCTCATGCTGATGGCCGTCCTGATACCCTCCGTACCGGCCGGGGCGAGCATGAGCGCGGTGGGCTGCGGTGACACGCTGACCTCCAGCGTCGCCCTCACCGTTGACCTGACCTGCGCCCCGGGCAACGGCCTGACCGTCGACGCGGACAACATAACCATCGACCTCGCGGGCCATACCGTGTCGGGTGACATGGTGGTGGACACCCACTCGCGAGTAACCGTGAAGAACGGGCGGCTCTCAGGTCTCAGCGCCCTCCGCAGCGCCGCCGTGACCCTCTCCAAGGTGGCGGGCGTGTCGCTAACGGTCGAACGCCTGTCGACCGTGATCGCCGAGGGGACGCCAAGCACCTGCGTGATAAATTCCATCAGGGTCTACCTGGCCTACCTGACGATTGACCACTGCACCGTCCATGGGAGCGGCAGCTTCAACCAAGCCCGGCAGCCGGCGGTGAGGTCGAGCATACTGAGCAACGGCCGGCTGACTTTCAACGAAAGCTTCGGCGGCGTGTTCACGGAAAACGTCTTCGACAAATTCCCGGTGGAGATGAAGTGGGACTCACGCAACTTCACGTTCCGCGGCAACGCCTTCAAGAACGCCGACACAGCCCTCAGCACGGACGGAATCCTGGGAGGGACATGGGACACCACGGTCGAGCACAACGTCTTCAGCGACAACGCCATCGGCATGCGCGCCTCCCCGAACTTCGACCGTGTGATCGTGCGGGACAACGTCTTCAGCCACAACGGAACGGTCGGCCTGTTCATCAACAACACGGTGCTACCCCGTCAGCTTTATCCGGTCTCCGGCAACGTCTTCAGCCACAACGGGCACACGCCCAGCGGGATCACCGACCTGTGGCATCAATCCATCCAAGGCGGCCTACACGTCTTCAACTCCAGCAACACGGATGGCCCGGACTATCCCCCGATCACCCTGACCCGCAACATCGGTTCGGGTAACGCGGGCCACCTCATCTGGGGAATGGGGCCGCAGGTGGCCGACGGAGGCGGCAACCAGGGCCCCTGCGGTCCCCAGCCCCATACCAGTCTGACCTGTTTCTGAGGTCCGCGGCGCGAGCACCCGCCAGAGCCCTTCCTCCAGAAACCCGTGAGGTCTTCCGGCAACCAGCGAGGTCATGATCCGGCGGGGTACCGGAGGTCACCGGGCGCCCCGAACACCGCCCGGTGATCCTTCCGCCGTTCTCGCGGCGTCGCACCCTCTGGGCGGCTTACCCCGCCAGGAGGAGGGCGGATCAGCCTGGGGACGGATGCCCCGGCGGGGGTGGCGGCCTAGCGTCCTGTGCGACAGTTCCGCACAGCGAGGAAACTCCCATGTTCAAGGACTCAGCCGACTTCAGGCGGGTGGCCTCCGGCACACTGCTGATCGTCGCCCCACTCCTCCAGGCGATCGCCGTCGTCCTCGACCCCGGCACCTGGGGCGACGACCGGGAGGCGGTCAGCTACGGCGACAATCCGGCCCTGGCGCAGGTCCAGTCGGCCATGTACCACTGGGCCTATCTGCTGATGGCCCTGGCGGCCCTCGGGCTGCTGCACGTGATGCGCCGCCGGGCGGTGGTCTTCGGGCACATCGTGGGCCCGCTCACCGTGCTCGGCTACGTCAACCTGTCGGGCATGCTGCTGACCGACCCGGTGGAGTGGTGGCTGGGGCGGCACCACAGCCCCGAGGAGAGCGCCAGGATCCTCGACGAGATGCTGAACCTGCCCGGCGTCGTGTTCGGCTTCCAGATGCCCTGGCTCTTCTTCGCCATCTTCGGGCTGCCCATCCTGCTGGTCGGCGTCTGGCGGGCCGGGTTCGCGCACTGGTGGGTGCCGCTCGCCGTGGCGCTCGGATACGGGACCTCCCTGGTGATCCCGTACGGCCCGGCGACGGTCGTGGCGTGGGCCGTCCCGGCGGTCGCGCTGGGCCGGCTCGGCGTCGCGATGCTCAGGATGAGCCGGGAGGAGTGGATCTCCTACTATCCGACCGCCGCCCCGGGCCGCACCACCCCCGACTCGTACGCGAACACCACCGCCTGAGCCCGGTCCCGCAGATGGAGCTTCATCAGCACCCGCGCCACATGGGTCTTGACCGTGGCCTCGCCGACGAAGAGCTCGCCCGCGATCTCGGCGTTGGTCAGGCCGCGGGCCAGGGACCGCAGCACCTCCAGCTCACGCGGGGTCAGCTGGGCGAGCTGCGGCGGCGGCGCGGGGTCGTGGCGACCGGCGAAGGAGGCGATGACCCGGGTGGTGACGGCCGGGTCGAGCAGGGCGTCACCGCCCACGACGACGCGGATGGCCTCGACGAGCTGCTCGGGCGGCGAGACCTTGAGCAGGAATCCGCTGGTTCCGGCGCGGAGCGCGGCGTAGAGGTTCTCGTCGGTGTCGAAGGTGGTCAGCATGACGATCTTCGGCGGGTCCGGCCGGTCGAGGAGCTGCCTGGCCGCGGTGAGGCCGTCCATGCGCGGCATGGAGATGTCCATCAGCACGATGTCCGGACGGGTACGGCGGGCCACCACGACGGCCTCCATCCCGTCGGCCGCCTCCCCCACCACCTCCATGCCCGGCTCGCTCTCCACGACGAGCTTCAGCCCGGCGCGGACCATCGCCTGGTCGTCGGCGATCACTATGCGGACGTTCATCTCTCCTCCTCGCCCGGCCGTGCGCCGGTCCGCCTCGTCGTCGGCCTAGCTGATCCGCTCATCGGCGAGCACCTCCTGGTGGGAGATCGGCAGGGAGGCGCGGACCCGGAAACCGCCCTCGGGACGGGGGCCCGCCTCGAACGTGCCGCCGAAGAGCGCGGCGCGTTCACGCATGCCGACGAGACCGTTGCCCGTCGACAGCTCGGACGGGGCGCCACCGCCGCCGTCCAGGATCTCCAGTTCCACCGAGTTCCCGCGGTAGGAGACGATGATCTGGATCTCGGAGTCGCTCGCGTGCTTGACCGCGTTGGTGAGGGCCTCCTGCGCGATGCGGTAGGCCGACAGGTCCAGGCCCGGCGCGAGCCGTACCGGCTCCCCCCCGACGGCGAGCGTGATCCGCAGGCCGGAGGAGACGAGTGTGCTCACCGTGCCGGGCAGCAGGTCCAGGCCGGGTTGCGGGATGGCCTCGTCGAGCGGCATGCGCAGCGCGCCGAGCATGACGCGCAGCTCGTCGACCGCCTCACGTCCCATCCGTTCGATGCCGAGAAGCATCTCGTCGTTCCCGTGGCCGGTACGGCGGAGCACCCCGGCCTGCATGACCATCATGCTGACGCTGTGGGCGACCACGTCGTGCAGTTCGCGGGCGATGCGGATCCGCTCCTGGGCGACGGCCTCGGCGGCCTGGCGCTCCCTGTCGCGTTCCAACCGGGCGGCGTGGTCGGCCAGGTGGCGGGCCCTGGTGGCGTAGGCGTGCACGGCCAGGCCGGTGAGGTAGGCGGCGCCGAAGACGACCGTCAGGAAGATGACCTCTTCGAAGGGGAGCCAGCGGTGGTCGACGGCGCCCGAGTCGAAGACCAGGACACCGGTCAGGGCCCAGGCGAGGCTCCGTCTGACGGTCAGTTCGGCGCCGACCGTGTGAAAGACGATCAGCAGGGAGGCCAGCTGCCAGGTCTGGCAGTGCTCGTAGCCCTGCCGGTGCCAGAGGTACTGGGCGAGGATCATCAGGATGAAGACCGCGACCGGAGCCCCGCGCCGGAACCAGATCAGCACGCCGGTGACAAGTGCCTGGCCGATCCACCACAGTTCGGGTGTCTCGGTCGCGCCGTACTCGACGGCGACGGTGAACGCCTCCAGCGTGCCGAGGGCGATGACCGCGAGACCGATCAGGAGGTCGGCTGTCGGCACCGTACGGAGATGCCGGACGAACAGTGCCGTGCGGAGGTGTCGGGCAGGGGGGAAGGGAACCGCCATGCGGGGAGACTAAGCCTTCGCGTCCTCCTTGCATATAGGACAAAACCTTCAGACAAGCCGCTTACAAGTGGTCCGCAAGTCAGAACCTCGGGAAGGTCACACTCCGGACGAACCGGTTGGCGAGCGCGCTGTCACAGGTACCGGGCGCGCAGAAGTAGATCATGAGAGCCGGTTCGTCCGGCCGCTCCACCGCCCATCCGGTGAAGTCGAGCTTGCCGCCACGCTGCGGATCGGCGATCGACCCCTCCAGCCGTACCGCAGAGGCCCCGCCCACCCGCACCTGCACCGCCTCGGAGAACACGTTGACCGTGCCGGGCAGCGAGGACTGCAGGGTCTCCTGAAGCTGCTGGACCCCGCCGTTGGGAGCGAGCGTGTCCAGGGTCTGCGCGTAGATCCCGGCGGCCTCCCCCGGAGAGTCCTTGATGATCTCGTTCACGGCCGCCCAGTCGGCGGTGACCGGCGTGCCGAACAGCGCCTCGAACTCCTCCCCTCTCGGCGAGGCCATCACGAACACGTCGGCGTGCGGGCGCAGGGTCCAGCCGCCGGGGTGCTCGAACGCGATCGGCACGGCGGCCGAACCCGGGTGGGGCGTCCACGCCCCGCCGCCCCGCAGGACCGTGGCGAGCACCGCCACCAGCGCGACGACCGTCGCGATCGCCACCCCCGCGCCGATGACGATGTTCCGGCCGCCCCGGCCGGATCTCTCCCCGCCTTTCCTCCCCGCCCCCTGCCCGGCCCGGCCCCTCGTCCGATTTTCCGCCGTCGAGGGGCCTGAGGTGAGCTGGTAGGACTGGCCGCTGATCGCGTCACGGAGTTCGGCGACGAACTCCGTGCAGGTGTCGTAGCGCTGCTCGGGCGACTTGGCCAGTGCCCGCGCCATGACGCCGTCCACCTCCAGGGGCAACTCGGGCCGGAGCGTGGTGAGCGGAGTGGGGGCCTCGGCCAGGTGCGCCCAGAGCAGCGCGATCTCGTTGTCACGCTGGAACGGCAGCCGACCGGCCAGCGCCTCGTAGACCACACAGGCCAGGCCGTACTGGTCACAGCGGCCGTCGATGTGCTCCTTGTTGATCTGCTCGGGGGACATGTAGCGGGGGGTCCCGATGAACTGGTCGGTCTGGGTCAGCCCGGAGATCGAGGTGCGGTGCTTGGTGATGCCGAAGTCGGTGAGGTAGGCGTGGTCGCCCTCGGTGTGGCCGGCGACCAGGATGTTGGCGGGCTTGACGTCCCGGTGGATGAGATCGTGCGCGTGGGCGGTGTCCAGCCCGGCGGCCACCTGGGCGAAGATCCGGTTGACCTGGCTGATCGGCATCGGCCCCCGGTCGAAGAAGAGGCGGCGCAGGTCGGGGCCGTCGACGTAGCGCATCGCGATGTAGAGCGTGCCATCCTCGGCGGAGTCGGCCTCGTAGATCGGGATGATGTTGGGGTGGTCCATGCTCGCGACCGTCCGCGACTCCAGGACGAAGCGCTGGCGGAACCGGTCGTCCTCGCCGAGCAGTGGATTGAGGATCTTCAGCGCCACCCGGCGGTTGAGCCGGGGGTCCACCGCCAGGTAGACCACGGCCATGCCGCCTTTGCCGATGAGGTCCTCGATGTGGTACCCGGCCACCTCCTGGCCGATCAGGGATCTGTCGTTCACGGTCGTCACGTCTCAGACGGGTGACCGCAGTAGCCGCAGAAGCGGTGGGCGGGCCCCAGCCGCATCCCGCACGCGGTGCAGTACTTCTGGGCGGCGGTGTCCATCGGCCGGGTTCCCGTGTCCCGCGCGCCCGGCTCGGCCCCGGGGTCCCGTGCGACCAGCACCGGCAGACCGGGCGAGGTGGACGTCACCTTGGGCAGCGCGGGGAAGGATCGGCTGACCACCACCGTGGAATCGGCCACCTCCTCGGGAAACGGCCGCCGAGGCGGAGACGACGGGCTCAGGGAAAGCGAACCGGTCCCGGCGGAACGACTCGGCTCGGTGGGACGCCCCGGCTCGGGATCCCCCCCTGTGGCCTCCTCAGGCCTGTCGCGCCTCCAGAGCAGGAACGCGACGGCCGCCACGACCAGCACCAGCAGGGTACCGCCGACGATGAACGGCCACAGGGGAGGCGTGGATCCGCCCCCCGCGGCGGCGTCCGCCCTCCTGGCCCCCTCGTCCTCGGCGGTACCGCGCTTGTCCTGGGCCGTCTTCAGGTGCGCCGCGGCCACGGTGTGTCCGGGGTAGAGGTCCAGGACACGCTGGAAGGCGGGGACGGCGTCGCCGTAGTACTTGGTGTGGAAGCGGGTCAGCGCCTGCTCGAAGGCCGCGTCGATGGGGCCTCGCCCGGGCGCGACCTTGGCCTCGGCCAGCGCCTTGGTGATCTCCCGCACCCCGATCATCCGGCCGTCCTTGCCCCCGCCGATCAGCAGCCCGACGACCTCGCCCTTCTTGTCCTCGATCACCGGCCCGCCGAGCAGGCCCCTGTCGATCAGCGCCCCCAGCTTCTCCGGCTCGTTGACCTTGTCCTGCGGGTCCTTGAACCGCCGGCCGCCCTCGCCGGCCCCTCCGGCACGCAGATGGGCGATGTCCACGGTCTCCGGCAGGTTCGCCGCGGGCCGCGCGACGAACCCGGCGACCGCCACCGGTGAACCGTCCTTGTCGGGCACCGAGGCGGCGAGCGGCGCCGTGGGAAGCCCGGCGCCGCCGTCGGCGCGCCCGACGGGCGTCAGCACGGCGGGGCTGTCGGATCTGTCGCCGGCGCGGACGATCTCGGCCTTGAACCCCTCCTTGTCCGGCGGGGAGATGTTGGGGAAGACGTGGATCTCGGTGGTGACGTCGACGATGCAGGTCGCCGTGGGCTGCTTGGGCGGGTAGCACTCCTGCAGGTGGTGGTTGAGCCGGTCGTCCTTGATCGTGTGCTGCTCGAAGTCCTCGGGGATCTTGACCTTGTGGTGCTCGGCGAAGATCTTGTTTGCGGCGTACACCGCCATGTCCCGGTCGGTCTTGACCACGCCGGTGAGGGTGACGATGCCCCCGTCGGGGTTGATCACGGTGCCGGTGCCGGTGCCGATCGGCACCTGGTAGCTACGTTCCACGTGGACGAGTTCGCCGATGTGATCCAACAGAGTGATGTCGACGCGGGCCTTGGCCTCGATCCTGACCACCGCCGGGGTCACCAGGTCGGTGATCCCGCTGGGGTGTTCGTGAGCCAGGGCAGGGATCGCCGCGGCGGCCACCACAACGAGGCCACCGAGGGACGCCAGAGCAACACCGAACCGCCGCATAGCCACTCCCAGTGGGGGATAAGGACAAGCCTGGCAACCGTAGTGCAGAAGTCAATAGAACGGTGCATAGACAAGCGCTTGATAAGGAAATAACCCGCGTTTCGCAAGCAAGCATGGTGGGTGAGCCCACCGGCACAGCAGCCACAGCACCCGCATTACGGAACAAAGAACGCCATATCGGACAAGCCTCGGCATGTGATCTTTAATCGGCTCGCACTCGCCGACCACGGAGCCACGTGGAGGGAGAGAGGCGAGGGCGCGTGAGCACCGCGGGAGCCGGGGGGAGCCGGAGGGAGATGCCTGGGAGCGACGGCATGAGCGCGGGGAAAAGGCCGCCGCGGGTCCATGGTGCGGGCGTCGGCGGAGGCAACGGCATGAGCGCGGGGAAAAGGGCCGGAGAGTGGGAAGGCCCGCTCGGGCGGGGAGGAGATCCCATCAGGCGCGCGGACGCGGAGGCACCGCGCGGGAGGACGCCCGATCAGGCTCGCGGACGCAGAAGCACGGCGGGGTCGAAGCCGACCTCGAACGGCGCGAACAGGCCGGCCGTCCTGCCCGCCTCGTGCTTCTCGGCCGGCTTGTACTCGTCCCCCGCGAGCTCGTGGACGTACAGCGAGGGCCCCTCGGACAGCTCGACCCGCCAGTACAGAGGGATGCCCGCGGCCGCGTAGGCGGCCTTCTTCATGTGCCGGTCCCTCGACCGGGTGCTCGGGCTGACCACCTCGACCGCCAGCAGGATGTCGTCCGGCGCGAACATCAGCTCCGTCGCGGGGACGGTCTCCGTCCGCACCACGACGAGATCGGGGATGAAGAAGTCACGGGGACCCACCCCGAGGTTGACCTCCTGCAGCGGCTGAAACTCCGGTGGTGCGGCGTCTTCGAGGATCCGCACAAGGCGCAGGCTTGCATACTGATGCATAGGCGTGGGTGAGGGGCTCACCAGCAGGCTCCCGTTGAAGAGCTCGTAGCGGTTTCCGTCGTCGGGAAACTTGAGCAGGTCGTTGACGGTGAACGGCGGCTCTCCTGGAAGAACAGTCCGCCTGGCCGTCGGCTCCGTCGTTGCCATCGCGGTCACCCACTCAGTATCGGGAATCTCGCCTCTGCGCACATGCTACTTCCCGCAATTTCCTAACCCAAAGTAGCCAGCCTGTCACGATCGAACCAGTCCCGGGCGCCCTGCCGTACGGCGTCGTGGACCGCTCGGGCCACCCGGGCGCCCCAGAGCGAGCGGGGACCGCCGAACAGCTCCTGCGGGCCGGCGTCGCGTACGGCCACGCAGACCGCGTCCGAGGCGGTGCCCGTACCGGGAAAACCCTCCTCGGCCAGCGCCTGGGTCTTGGCCTCGGTGACCGTCATGACGGCGTTGACCAGGGCGGCGTCGCTCATCGCGACCGGGACGGCGACGATGATGTTGATCGTCCCCGGGAGATACATCGGCGCGAGCTCGGGATCGGGGACGCCGTCCGGGGCCGCGGCCCAGGTGGGAACGCGCAGGCCGACGGTGGCCACCGCCTCCACTCCCCCGTCCTCCGCCCGGGTGAACCGGTCCACCGAGGCCGCGGTCAGCATGCCGACGCCGGGTCCCCGCGGGGCCATCTCCAGCAAATGGTTCACCGGGTCCATCCGCGAGTAGCCGCCGATCACCTGGGCGTTGAGCACCCATCGCAGGGGGCCGATGCCGCCGCCGACCATCGCCGAGGAGACGGCCCGCCAGCCGGGGCCGAACTCCCACAGCAGCGAGGCCAGCCGGGCCCCGTCCTCCTGGCGACGGCTCAGCCCGAGCGTCCACGCCGGTCCGCTCCCGACCACGCCCTCCCGCTGAGGGGCCCGGTAGGGGACCGCGTCCTCCACGTGGGGGCTCGGGTTCCCGGGATGGGAGGTCGGGTTCCCCGGTGAACCCGGGTGTCCGGGATGGGGGCTCGGGTTCACCGCCCGTACCGGGTGGGGCTCGGCCGCACCCTCGTCGTGACGGTCGGGGGTCAAGGGCGCTCCAGGTGGACCTCGGGCCGGCCGCCCACGCCGACGGCGACCCGGACGCGGGCGTCGAAATGCCGGCCGATCAGTTCTTCGGTCAGCACCTCGGCCGGGGCGCCGGAGGCCGCCACCCTACCGCGCGCGATGAGCATCATCGAGTCGGCGTACTGCCCGGCGAGACTCAGATCGTGCAGGGTCGTGACCACGGTCAGCCCGTCGGCCAGCCGGAGCCGGTCGACGAGTTCCAGGACCTGCTGCTGGTGTCCGAGGTCCAGGGCCGTGGTGGGCTCGTCGAGCAGGAGCACCGGGGCCTGCTGCGTCAGCGCCCTGGCGAGCACGACCCGCTGGCGCTCGCCACCCGACAGGCGGCCGAGCGCGCGAGAGGCGAACGAGGACAGGTCGAGCCGCTCCAGCACCGACCCGGTCACCTCCCGGTCCCCCCGGCTCTCCCGGCCCAGGTAGGCGATGTACGGCGTGCGGCCCAGCAGGGCGTAGTCGAAGACGGTCATGTCGACCGGGAGCGCCGGTGCCTGCGGGGCGTAGGCGATCAGCCGGGCCCGGTCCCTGGATCTGAGCCGGCGGGCGGGCAGGCCGTCGACGAGCACCTCGCCCGAGTACGGCAGCACCCCGGCCACCGCCTTGAGCAGCGTGGACTTGCCCGCGCCGTTGGCGCCGATGACGGCGAGCCAGTCACCGCCGCGCACCTCGAACTCAACCCCGGACAGTACGGCCCGCGTCTCCAGGACGACGGAGAGTCCCTTCACCCGGACGTGACTCATGCGATCGCCCCTATCCCGTGGCCGGCCGCGTTCCGCAGGTCGGGTGGCCGGGCTCGCCGGACCGGACGGCACCGTCCGCTCACGTCTCCACCCCCCTGGTCATGCGCAGCACGGCCACGAAGAACGGCGCGCCGACGAAGGCGGTGACCACGCCGATGGGCAGTTCGGCGGGGGCGAGCACGGTCCGGGCGATCAGGTCGGCCAGGACCAGGAAGGCGGCACCGCCGAGCAGTGAGAGCGGAAGCACGGTCCGGTACGACCCTCCGGCCAGACGGCGGACCACGTGCGGGACCACGATGCCGACGAAGCCGATCAGTCCGCTGACCGCGACGGCCGAGGCGGTGGCCAGGGAGGCGGCCAGCAGCACGACGAGCCTGACCCGGACGACGTTGAGGCCGAGGCTGGCCGCCTCGTCGTCGCCGACCGAGAGGACGTCGAGCAGTCTGCCGTGCAGCAACATGGTCACCACCGAGACCAGGGCGTAGGGGATGACCAGCCTGATGTGGCTCCAGTCACCGCCGACGTCGCCGAGGATCCACGCGTAGACGCGCCGGAGTTCCTCCACTCTGAGCTGCTGCAGGAAGGTCTGGATCGCGGTGAGGAAGGACGACACGGCCACACCCGCGAGGACCAGCGTGGCGGTCCCGCCGCCCCGGCCGGCCACGTTGCCCAGCGCGTAGGCGAGCAGCACACCGCCGATGGCCCCGGCGAACGCGGCGACCGGGATGAGCAGGGCGTTGTCGTCGCCCTTCATGAGCACGATCACCGCCGTGGTCGTGAGACCGGCCCCGGCGGCGGCTCCCAGCAGGTAGGGGTCTGCCAGCGGGTTGCGGAACACCCCCTGGTAGGCCGCGCCGGCGGCGGCGAGCAGCCCTCCGACGATCACGGCGAGCAGGACCCGGGGCAGCCGGAGCTCCCAGAGCAGTCCCTGCTCGATCGGGAACAGCCCCGAGTCCACCGAGACGAACGGCAGCCAGTCGAGCAGTTGCAGCGCGACCTTCCGCGGCGCCAGGTCCGCCGCGCCGATCAGCAGGGCTGCGAGCATGCTCGCCAGCAGGACGCCGCACGCCGCCAGTGCCGCCGGCAGGCGGAGGCGTGGCGCCCTCCGGACCGTGACGCCGGGGGAGGCGCCCGGCCCCCAGCCGTCGCCCGAGATGTTCGACGGGGACGTCTCGGGTGAGGTGCCGCCCGCGGCGGCGGAGGGGGCGGGGGCGCGGGGGAGGTCGGTCACTTAGCTGTTCGTGGCCTTCTGGACGGCGTCGCCGACCTGCTTGGCGAGGTCCACGACGCGCGGGCCCCAGCGGGAGGCGACGTCGTCGTCAAGGGCGACGACCCGGTCGTTCTTGATCGCGGAAAGCCTGGACCAGCCGGGGCGCTTGGCGAGGGTCTCCCTGGACTGGCCGCAGCACTTGGTGTCGGCCAGGAAGACGAGGTCGGGGTCGGCCTTGGCGACGAACTCGGCGGAGAGCTTGGGATAGCCGCCGGCCGCCTCGGGAGCCTTGTCGGCGATGTTGGTCAGGCCGAACAGCCCGTAGATCTGGCCGATGAAAGTGGTAGACGTAGCCGAATACGGGGTTTTGTCCAGCTCATGATAGTAGGTGAGGTTCTTGCCCTTGGGCGCGGCGGCGGCGAGTTCCTCGATCTGCTTCCTCATCCCGGCGACGAGCTCGGTGGACCTGGCCTTGTTGCCGGTGGCCGCCCCGAGGTCGGCGATCTGGTCGTAGGCCTCGTCGAGCCTGCCGGCCGCGGGCTCCAGTAGCACCGGGACGTTGAGCTTGCCCAGCTTGGCGACGACACCGTCGGTGTCGTTGGAGAGCACGATCAAGTCGGGCTTCCTGGCGATGATCGCCTCCACGTTCGGCTGGAAGCCGGACAGGTCGCTCCTGGGGGCCTCAGCCGGATGGTTGGACTGGTCGTCCACCGCGACGACCTGGGGGCCCGCGCCCACGGCGAAGAGGCTCTCGGTGGCGGAGGGGGACAGGGAGACGATCCGTTCGGGCCTGCTCGGGATCACGACCGGGCCGTTGCCCGCCTGGACCGTGACGGGGAAACCCGGCGCGACGGTGGCGGCGGGGGTGGCCGAGCTCACGGACGCGGTGGAGTTCTGACCGCACCCGGCCAGGGCCAGCAGGCCGAGGAGCGCGCCGGCGAAGACGGTACGTACGGGCCTCACGCGAGGTCCTTTCAGTCACCGGAGCAGGGGACCCGCGAAAGGGACGGATCACCCTTTTCCACGAGGGTTGACGACGTCGGCGCGGCGGCAGGCGACCTGGCTCGATCCAAAGGATCATGACAGTTGCGGGACAGCGCCGGACTCACACCGGACTTCGCTACACGCTGCGCGTCAGACAAACGTTATCAATCCCCCAGAACAGCCGGACGTCAAGGGTTTGCCTCCGGATTTCTCCCGGCCCCGCCTCCACTCGGGGGCGATTGACCAACCCAGCGCGAAGATGTGGCCGGCGCCGATGAGCGGAGCACGGGCCGGTGGGCGTTCCCCGCACGGGCCGGTGCGCGTTCCCCTCCGCGGCCCTAACCGAGTTGCCGCTCCGCGGTGGCGATGATCTCCTGCAGGCGCAGGCCGTGCGCGGCGTCGAGGGGGTGACCGCCACCGCGCTCCACGGTCTCGGCGAACTCGGCGAGCATCACGGTGAAGACGTCGGGACCGAGCCGGTCACTGTTGATCGACTCCCGGCCGAGCCGGCCGTAGACCTCCACGTGGGAGGGGGGTGTCTCACCCGGCACGCTCATGCACAGCGACGCCTCGCTGACCGCGCCGGTCTCGTGCTCCAGCAGCAGGCCGACCCAGCCCCTCGGGTTGCCGTGGGCGCGGACCGAGGCGACCCGGCCGAGCGCGGCGTCCAGCATGTCGATCATGTGCGGGCCGACGTCGAGGATCGCGCCGCGCTCCAGCCGCCAGGGGGTGGCGAAGTCACCGCCGAGCATGGAGCCGGAGATGTTGGCCGCGTGCCCGCCGAACGGCTCGACGGCCGACACCCTGGCCAGGAACGCCCGGGTGGCCTCCGAGTAGCGCCAGGTGAGAACCATCTGGGAGGGCACCCCGGCCTCGCCGATCGCCTCGGCCAGCCGCCTGGCTCCGTCCAGGTCTGCCGCGAGTGGCTTCTCCAGCAGCAGCGCCTTGCCCGCCTTGGCCGCCAGCACGCCGAGCTCGGCCTGTACGGCGGGCGGCACCGAGAACGCGACCGCCTCGCAGTTGTCGAACAGCTCCTCGATCCGCTCGAAGACGGGGACCCCGAATCTGGCGGCGACCTCGGGGCGCCGCGCCCACACACCCACCAGGCGCGTGTCGGGCCCGGCTGCCAGGATCGGCGCGTGCACCATCTCCGCCCACGGCCCCGCGCCCACCAAGCCCACAGATATCGTCACCGCCTCAGCTTCTCACGATCTCTTGACGCGCCGATGAACATCGATCGACATGTCTCCGCTTCCGGGTTTGCCCACCCCGGCCGGAGGGAAGGCCGCGGGGCGCCGGCCGGCCGACGCCGACCGTACGGGCATGATGGGCGGCGTATGGACGAGATGATTCTGCTGCGGCACGGCGAGACCGAGTGGAGCCGGAACGGGCGTCACACCGGGCGCACCGACCTGCCTCTGACCGCCAGGGGCGAGGAGCAGGCGCGGGCGCTCGCGGCGCTGGTCAAGGACCGGCCCTTCGGCCTGGTCCTGGTCAGTCCCGCGCTGCGGGCCCGCCGCACGGCGGAACTCGCCGGGCTTACCGAGCTCGCCGGCCACACGGGCTATGAGATCGACCCCGACCTGTGGGAGTGGGACTACGGCGGCTACGAGGGCGTCACCACCTCGGCGATCCGCGAGGCGCGCCCCGGCTGGTATCTGTGGCGTGACGGGGTCGTGCCGGGCGACGCCGGACACCCCGGTGAGAGCGCGGCGGAGGTCGGCGCACGCGCCGACCGGGTGATAGGGCGGGCGAGCTCCGTCGGCGGCGACGTGGTCGTGGTCGCCCACGGGCACCTCCTGCGGGTGCTCTGTGCCCGCTGGCTCGGCCTGCCCGCCCGGGACGGCCGCCTCTTCCGCCTGGACACCGGCACCCACTCGCGGCTCGGCTTCGAACACGCCGAACCGGTCGTGCTGAGCTGGAACGCTCCCGTCTGAGACCGCGCCGGGGCAAAGAGGCGGCTGCCACCGCGACCTGACCGGCCGGTCGGGCCGACAGCGCGGCCGGGCCGGTCAGGCCGCCGTCACACCGGGTTGCGGCCCCCGGCCGGTCAGCCATTCCAGGACGTCACGGTGACCTCGGCGGGCCTCCTCGAAGTGGCGCCATCGCCAGTAGCGAGGCTGGTCGCGTACTCCGGTGACCCAGGTGCGATAGGAAACCGGAGTGTCCGCACCGTCGCCCGTGGCCTGCGAGGCGACGCCATAGGTGCGGATAACGACGCGACCGCCCGGTGCGAACAGCACATCGTCGGCCACGGGATACAAGGTCATTCGGTCGAGCATGGTCTGAGCCCCCAATCGCTGCTGGCTCAAACTCTCATCCACCGGACCGCTCCCCGGATTACGTAACGGGCGCGCCGAGGTTAACCAAGCGCGCCCGAGGTAAAAACGGTGTTACACCGTAAGGCTGTCGAACTCCCCGTCTTTCACCCCGAGCACCAGCGCACGGATCTCGTCGCGGGTGTAGATCAGTGCCGGACCCCCGGGAAAACGAGAGTTCCGCACCGCGATACTGCCGTCCGGCAGTTCGGCCAGCTCGACGCAGTTGCCCGTCGAGTTGCTGTGACGACTCTTCCGCCAGCTCGCCCCGGCCAGGTCCGTGGCGGGCATGCCGTTGTAGGTGTGCTTCATTTAGATCTCTCTGAGAAGGTCGCCGAGTATCTCGGCGGTGCCCCCAGGCGTGGTGCTTTCCACGCACAGCTGCTCCATGGCTGTGAGGTATGGATCAATGTCCTCACGTTTGTCCAGGTAGAGGGCACCCCAGAGCTGCTCGACATAGACGACGTCCGACAGGTCGGACTCGGGAAACCGTAAGATGCTGAACGCACCACCCTCGGCCGCGTGCATGCCGAACCGGAAGGGCATCACCTGGATGGTGATGTTGGGCAGCGTGGCCACCTCCAGCAGATGCTGGAGCTGTTCACGCATGATGCCCTCTCCTCCGATGGGACGCTTCAGGGCCGCCTCGTCGATGACCGCCCACAGTCGCGGGCCGTTCTTCTTCGTCAGGCGTTCCTGCCGCTGCATGCGCATGTGCACACGGCGCTCGATATCCGCCTCCGGCACGTCCGGGTAGCCCAACCGGATCACGGTGCGCGCGTAGGCGGCGGTCTGCAGCAGGCCGGGAACGAACTGCACCTCGTAGGTGCGGATAACGTTCGCCGCCTCCTCCAGACCCACATAGGTGGTGAACCAGGTCGGCAGAAAATCGCCGTACTTGTGCCACCAACCAGGGGTGTTCGCCTCGCGGACCATTTCCAGCAGGCCGCGCCGTTCTGCGTCGTCGAGCACGCCGTACAGGGTGAGCAGATCCTCCACGTCTCGCGTCTTGAAACCGACACGACCCAGTTCCATTCGGCTGATCTTGGACTCCGAGGCCCGGATGTGGAATCCGGCCACCTCACGGGGGAGCCCCTTCTCCTCACGCAGGCGACGCAGGCTTGCGCCGAGCATGATGCGCCGAACGGTGGAACCGGTACCGGGCGGGTCCATGGACACGTGGTTGCTCCTCGCTCGCTTTCCTGATCGACAGTCTGTCACTTCGCGGCCCAAGTTTCCCAAGCCGCGGCCAAGATCCCCTTTCCATCCTGATTGCCGAATTCATGGGTAACCGTAGCGGTTGCACACACCTTATGCACGTGCATTCGCTCTTGCACCTGCACGGGAGTTTGCAGCATGATGATCTCTGTGCAGTCCGCCCAAACCGCGCCCTCTCGAACCCCCTGGACGGCGCTCGACTGGTGGCCCCCCATCGGCTGGTGGCCCGACACGGCCCGCGACCTCGTGTCCGGATCGCCGGCCATGGCCAGTGCCACCTTCGTGCTCCCCCCACAGCCCGAGTGCGTCCACTCGGCCCGCAGCTTCGCGACGGGGACGCTCACCGGCTGGAAACTCGCCGAGCTGAGCGAGAACATGGAGTTGATCGTCTCGGAACTGGCCACCAACGCCTTCAAACACGGCCTCCGGCTTGCCGAGGCACGCTCCAAGGAGCCGATCAGGCTCTCCCTGTTACGCCGCGGGGCCGTCGTCACCTGCGCGCTCAACGACCCGGGATCGGGCTTCCCCACGCTGCGCGATCCCTCACCCCTGGACATCGGCGGCCTCGGACTGCACATCGTCGAGTCGCTGAGCGCCCGCTGGGGCTGGGCTCCGCTGGCCCCCTACGGAAAGATCGTCTGGGCCGTCCTCCGTTAGGGCCCGGCCCGCGAACCACATTGGAACCGGTTGCATTCTGCGCGGTGCATCCCGTCGGGGATGCCCTCTGCATTACCGTGGATGCCTATGGCTCACGGAGAGTCCCGCGCGTGATTCCTGCAGAGAGCTGCGAGATGGACGATCATCTGCTCGGCTGGTTGAAAACCCTCGACGAAGAACGGCTCACCCGGGTTCTGGCCAACCGGCCGGACGCCATAGCCCCGCCGTGGCCGCGTCGCCTCGACACCCTGGCGCAACGGCTGGGCAACGGGTTCGCGGTCATGGCGGTGATGCGCGGCCTTCCGCTGCCCACCCTGGAGGTCGCCCAGGCGGCGCTGGCCCTGGGCAACCGGGTCGAGGTGGAGTCGCTGGCCCGGTTCATGGGCGTGCCGGAGGCCGAGGTGGCCCCCTGGGTCGGCAGGCTCTTCGACCACGCCCTGGCCTGGCCCGACGCCGACGGGCGGATCTGGATCGCCGACGGGGTCGCCCGGTGGTGGACGACCCCGTGCGGGCTCGGCGAACCGCTCACCCACTATCTGAACTCCTGGACGGTCAGCGCCGACGCCCTGCGCGCCCTCGCCAGAGCCCTCGGCCTGCCGCAGGGCCCCAAACGCCAGACGGTCGACAGGGTCGCCGAGACGCTCTCCGACCCCGGGCGGCTGAGCGCCCTCATCGAGCGGGCTCCGGAGGGGACCAGGAGACTGCTGGAGGAGTTCGCCTGGGACGGCCCGATCCGCGACATCGACGGCGGCCGGTTCGTGGCTCCGGGCTCGGCGGAGAAGTGGGCCGGCGACCACGGGGTGCTCTTCCGGCCGAGCTGGAACACCGCCGAGATGCCCCGGGAGGTGGCGCTCGCGCTGCGCGGCCCCGACTACCACCCGCCGTTCACCCCCTGCCCGCCCGATCTGGCGACCGTCCCGGTGGATCCCGAGTCTGTGGACCACCTGATGACGCTGGCGGCCCCGCACATGGTGGAGCGCTGCGCCGCGATGCTGGAGAACACCGCGAAGACCCCGCTGCCGCTGCTGAAGGCGGGCGGAGTCGGTGTGCGGGAGGTGCGGCGGCTGGCCAGGGAGACCGGCTGCGACGAGGACGAGACCCGGCTGCTGCTGGAGATCTGCGCGGTGGCCAGATTGCTGGCCTGGGACGACTCGGCCGCGGGACTGGTGCCCACCGAGAAGTTCGACCGCTGGCGGCTGGACGACGCGGCGGCCAGGCTCCGGGTGCTGCTGTCCGCCTGGTGGCGGATGGAGCGTTCGTCGCTCCGCCGGGCCGGCGGCAAGTACGGCACCGTGCTCGGCGACGATCCGGCCGGGACCTCGGTCGGCCGGGCCCGCCGGGCGGTGCTCGGCGTGCTGGCCCGTCTCCCCGCCAGTACGGCGTGCGCCGACCGGACCGGGCTGGTCGAGTCCGCGCATTGGCACGCTCCGCTGCTGGATCGGGCGCTGCTGGCCGAGTGCGCCCCGGCCGTGCTGGAGGAGGCCAGGATGCTCGGGCTGGTCTCCTACGACACGATCACCGACCTGGGGCGCGCGCTGGCCGCCCTGGACGTCGCCGGGGACGAGAACGACGACTGCGCGCCGCTCGTGGAGAACGACCCGCAGCTGGTGGAGTGTTCGACCCGGGCGCTGGCCAGTGTGCGGCGGAGCGCGCTGTTCGGCGCCGACCTCACCGCCGTGGTGACCGGACCGCCCGCCGGCGAACTGGCCGAGCTGCTCGACCGGACCGCCGAACGCGAGTCGCGGGGCGCCGCCTCGGTGTGGCGGTTCACCCCGGCGAGCGTGCGCCGCGCGATGGACACCGGCTACACCGCCGACGACCTGCTCGCCGACCTCGCCGAGGTGGGCACGGTTCCGCAGCCGCTGGACTATCTGGTGCGCGACGTCGCCAGGCGGCACGGCGAGGTCACCGTGACCACGGTCGCCTGCATCGTGCAGGCCTCCGACCCGGTGCTGCTGGCCGAGATCGCCGGACATCGGCGGCTGACCAGGCTGGGCCTGCGGCTGCTCGCGCCGACCGTGCTCGCCAGCGCGCTGCCCGCCGACAAGACCCTGGCCGTGCTGCGGGAGAACGGCTACGCCCCGGTCCCGGTCGAGGACACCGGGGAGATCACCGTCCGCCGGGCCCGGGTCGATGAGCCGCGAGGCGGGCGGCTGATCCTGCTGCCCGGCGGGCAGGTGGCCGAGCTGGAGCAGCCTCCGTATCCGCTGTTCGAGCCGCCTCCGGACCCGCGTGAACACGCCGGCCGGCTGCTCACCGCCGAGAACGACGTCTCCCGGCAAAACGGCAGGACGTGGGCGATCATCGGCCGCATGGCCTCGCGGTTGCCGACGGCCCAGCAGTCGCTGCTCGGTTTCGTGGTGGACCGGGGGGTGCGGGCGGCGATCACGCTGACCGACGGCCTGACCGCCACCATCAGCCACGGCGAGCTGCGCGGCGGTGCGCTCGACGCCTGGTGTGAGGAGGCCGGAGACTACCTGGAGTTCCCGCTGGCCGACATCGTGGAGGTCCGGGGCGCCTACGCCTGACCCTCCAGTGCCACCCGGCGGGCCAGCCCCAGAGGCAGTCCGCCGGAGCCCGCGAGGGTGTCGTGGAAGGCGCGCAGGTCACCCCGGCCCGCGGCCAGATAGTCGTCACGGATGCGGTCGATCTCCAGAGCGCCCGTCAGGTAGGAGGGGGCCTGGGTCGGCCAGGCGCAGTAGCGGTTGACCTCTCCCCTGGAGGTGCCGGGGGTGAGCGACGAGGAGGTGGTCATGAACTCCTCCGCCTCCTCGACGCTCATGTCACCGCAGTGCAGCGAGGTGTCCACCACGATGCGGGCCGCCCGGAAGAGGCGGAAGTCCAGGTGGGCGAGCTCCTGGGCGGGCGTGGCGAAGTAGCCCTGCTCCCGCATGACCTTCTCCACGTACAGGGCCCACCCCTCGGAGAAGTACGGCGTGCGCAGCAGCTTGCGGACCCGGCGCGGACTGCCCGCCATCCAGGACAGGTGCCAGTGGTGACCGGGGTAGGCCTCGTGGACGGCGATGGAGGGCATCTGCGCCCTGGCGTTGGTGCGCAGCCGCTGCCGTACCTGCTCCTCGGTGAAGGAGCCGGGGGTGAACGGCACGAAGAAGTGCCCGATCCGGGAGGCGGACAGGGGCGGGGGCTGCATGTAGGAGGCCACCGAGAGGATGGGCCGCTGAAACTCCGGCGACGGCACCACACGGCACTCCTCACCGTCGGCGAACGTCACCAGGCCGCGTTCGCGTACGAACTCCCTGGCCCGCCCGGTCTCGGCCTCGTACTCGGCCCGCATGTCCTCCAGGGTCGGCGCGTGGTCGTCCTGGAGCGCGGTGACGGCCGCGTGCCAGTCGTCGGAACCGCCGGGCAGCCGCCGGGCGACCTCGCGCATCTGCGCGTCCAGCTCGTCGTAGGCCGCCCGGCCGAGCCCGAGCAACTCGTCGGCGCCGTAGCCGAGCATCTCCCGCTCCCGCAGCAGCCTGGAGTAGAGCTCCTCCCCCATCCGCCACGTACCCGTGGCCCGGAAGCCCTCCAGGAAGTCGACCAGCTCGTCGAAGGCCGCCGCCGCGGGCTCCGCCGCCTCGATCAGCCGGGCGCGCAGCCGCTCGTCGGCGACCTGACCGGGCACCGTCTCGGTGAGGAAGCGCCGTCCGGTCCGTGCCTGGCCCAGCCCCCGCTCGACCAGCAGCGCCGCCGCCAGAGCCGGGTCCAGGTTCCTTCGGCAGGCCGCGAGCACGTCCGGCACCTCGGCCAGCCGGGCGACGGCCGAGGCGACCAGGTCGGCCTCGGAGGAGAGCCGGTGCAGGAAGGGGCCGAACATCGAGGCGAAGATCGTCCCCAGGTAGACGGAGGGGTCACGCCGCCAGGTGGGCCAGGTCTCGTAGGCGAGGGCGCCGCGCAGCGTGGACATGACGAGCTCGCGGTCGATCTCGTCCGCGAAGTCCCCGGGGGCTCCGGGGACTCCGGGGACTCCGGGCCCCTGAGGGGCCCCGGCCGCCTGGAACCGCTCCAGCCAGTCCCGCGACTCCCGCTCCCTGGCCAGGATGCCCGCCTCGGTGAAGTCGCCGAGGGTCCGGTCACGGCCCTCCGCCCCGGCCAGGGCGGCCTGAACCGGATTGGCGTCCAGGTACCAGCCGAGGAAGTCATTCACGAGTTCAGAAGAGGTCATAACGGGAGATCTTACTTGGCATGTCATAACGATTATTGAGCGTCAAACCGAGCGAAACCATCAGTGGGCGACGCCCTCGGAGGCCGTCGCGCGGTGACGCGGAAGGACGCGATCGACGGCGTGACGACCGGGTTCGCCGGAACCCGCCGGGCGGCCCGTACCGGACCGGCCGACGAGATCGGCGGGTACGTCGGCGGGTACGGCGTCACCTTTCCCACCGGTACGGCGCCGTCCTTCCCATAAGCTTCTGCTGTGGGTGACCCGAAGTTCGAGATCCAGATGCTCCACGACCGTGTCATGGTCAAGATCGAGCAGGAGTCCGAGGAACGGCGCAGCACCGCGGGGATCGTCATCCCGGCGACGGTGAAGATGGCCAACCGGCTCGTCTGGGGTGAGGTCTGCGGCGCCGGCGCGAGCGCCCGGACCGTGAAGGTCGGCGACAAGGTCCTGTTCAATCCGGAGGACCAGTACGAGGTCGAGGTCCACGGCCAGCTCTACATCGTCATGCGCGAGCGCGACCTGCACGCCATCGCCACCCCGCAGACCGACAACGGCACCGGCCTCTACCTCTGACCCGCCCCCTCCCCGCGGGTGTAGCTGAGATAGACCTTCCGGTCCCAGTCGTCGGCGGAGATGTCGGCCAGCACCCGCATTCCCCTGCCCTTGAGGTTGAGCAGCACGGCCCGGTAGGCGCCCGCGCTGGGGATGACCGCGACGAAGCTCTTCTCGTCCCACCAGCCCAGCAGCGCCTTCGGCCTGACGTTCACCTTGGCTGCGAGACGGCCGGAGACGCGGTCCCAGACGCAGACGTACTCGGTGTAGGTCGCCGGGCACCAGGTCATCAGCCCGCGCCCCGAGGGTGAGAAGGCGTCCTCACCCCCGGCGGGGGCGCCGGTCCTCGCCAGGGTGCGCCTGGCCTCGCCGTCCTGGCCGTAGAAGCGGGTACCGCCCCGGTACTCGGCCACCAGCTGGGCGTTGTCGGGGGTCCACCGGAACCGCGCGGCCCCGTCCACCTCGGGCACGGGCACCGTCCTGGCGGTCTTCGCCACCGCGTCGACGATCACGAAGCCGGTGGTCTCCCAGCCGGTCCCGGCCTTCCGCTGAACGGTCAGGACCGCCTTGCGGCCGTCGCGGGACCAGTGGGCGAAGTGGGCGACGAGCGGCTTCTGAACGGTCTGGATCCTGGTGGCGCTCTCTCCCGCCAGATCGGCCAGCAGCACCGAGTCGTGGCCGGCGTTGTAGGAGCTGGGGACCGCCAGGGCCTTGGCCCCCCGGGGAGCCACCGTGATCTCCTGATAGCCGCCCTGCTTGGCGAACGCCTCCCCCCTGCGCAGGTAGGCCAGATCGCCCAGGGTGTAGGAGGTCACCGTGAGCGGGTCTCCCGGACTCTCCCTGACGGTCACCCGGGTGTCGGGCAACGTGACGTCCGCGGGCAGCGCGGCGTGGGCGGTGGTCGGGGCCAGTACGGCCGCCAAGGCCGTGATGACGGCACAACCGATCAGTCGGTGAAACCCGGAAGTCATAGGCACGGCCGCAGCTTAGGACGGGAGTTCCTCATAGTTGGTGATCTATAACGGATCGGTCCGCCTGACAAGGGCGGCCCGGTACGGCACCCGCGCCCGTACCGGGTCGGGGCTGTTCCGACAGCCGCCTTTTCCGGTCGCCACCGTACCGAACCAACGGCGTCACCGGTTCTCCATGTCATCTCTCGCGAAAGCGCTCGACATTCGATGAATTGGAGAGGCAAAAGCTACCGAAGCAAGGATTGATGAGCGATTTACCGACTGGGTAAGTTCGCACCCAGATCGAAATCAATCAAGTCACGTGGATCAAGCTTTCAACTCACCCACCTTGACGCTGTCGAGGAATGCCTTCCACTCAGAGCGAGCGAAGAGGAGGACTGAACCGTCAGGGTTCTTACTGTCACGGACAGCGATGACACCAGGCAAATTGCCGGCCACCTCGACGCAGTCTCCCCCGTTGGTGCTGCTCAGGCTGGACTTACGCCATTTAGCCCCGGTCAGATCCATCACTCGACCATCCTCGCTATGAGCTCCAACGACGCCCTCTGCGGAAGCGCCTCCGCGCGGAGGGCATCGAACACGTATGTGACCGTCTCAACGTCCTCACGGCGCTGGACGATGTGGCCGTGGGCCGCCGTCTCCAAGTAGACGGTATCCAGCCCCGATTTGAAACCCGCAATGACGAACGCGCCTGCGAGGCCTGGATGGGCTACCGTCTCTCTAGGGATGACTTGGACCGTAATTCGGGGCCGCTGAGCGGCCTCGACCAGTCGCGCAAGCTGCTCTTGCATCACTTGAGAACCGCCGATGGCCCGATGAAGAACTCCTTCATCCAGCACCACCCAGAAGGCAGGCGAATCCCTTCGATCAAGAACCTCCTGCCGTTCTAGGCGAGCTGCCACCATCTCGTCGACCTGCTCAGGAGAGTCGCCAGGACGTCCGCCGATCAGCATCGCACGAGCGTAGGCCTCGGTTTGAAGCAGCCCAGGAAGCACCAATGGCTGAAAGGTTTTCAGGCTGGTCGCCTCGCGTTCCAGTTCGACGAACGGGCGATACCACGTGGGGTAGGCCTCGCGGCTCAGTAGTGGCCACAGCCGGGACAGGGCGCCACCGGTCTCCAGGACTTCGTCGCACCGGGCGGTGAAGTCGCGGGACGGGACGCGTCTGGCGGTCTCGATCATCCCAACCATGGCAAGCGAATAGCAGATCTGCTCGCCCAGTTTCTCCTGGGACCAGCCCTTCTCGGTCCGGTAGCGTCGCACCTCGGCGCCGAAGAACGCCAGGGGGCTCGCGCTTGGGTCAAGATCACGCGCCGCGGGCATCGCGTTCTCCTTCGGCTGCTCGCTCGGGGGAAGCGGATCCGAACTCCAGAACCACTGGAAGCCTCACATGCGACTCCATGTTCGGACGCTCACTCACTGTAGCGTCACATGTTCACAATGTGAAGGGGGATTCCGGCATCCCGTCATACGACCCCCCTGGGGCAAAGACCTGACCGGCCGCGTCACGGCCGACGACGATCGTGGATTCCACAGGGTCACACAGCCCCGGGCCCGCCTTCCACAGCCGGAGCGTCGTGATCCGGTCGCTACCCACCGTGTTCGCCCGTCGTCACCCTGTACGACATGAACCCGCCACCACGCGGCCTGGGCCGCCTGCGCCCCTACTCCCCCTCTCCCGGATTCGAGGCGCCGTCGGCGCCCGACAACCCCTGGAGCATCCCCGCCGTAGGAGCCGCGGAACGTCTCCGGCACGCTCTGGCCGACCTCTGGGTGACCACAGACGTACACCTTGGTTTCGGAGTCGCGCTGGTCAGCGTCTGGACCGACCTGCTCGTCCTCACCGACGGCCGGTGCTTCCGCTGGTGGACGGGCGAGCTCAACCGGGCCGGTAACCGCGTCTACGCGTACTGCCCGGCCGATCTCCCCATCGCCGCCGCCCACGACATCGCCCGGGTCCGCGAAAGCCTGCGGACCCGGCAGCCGGAACGCGGCATCCCGCCGGCACACCCGGTGTGATCGGGAACGGTGGCGATACTTCCCGAAAGGCCGATGGACCTGGCTAATCCGGACCGGCGATCCGGAGGAGAGGTGTGGGCCCGCCGTCGCTACCGGATCGACGGCGCGTTCGACCCCGGCCTGTACGGCGCGAAGGTCCGGGAGCTGATCGACAGGCACCTGGAGTCCCTCGGTGCCGAGGAGATCCTGCCTCCCGTCTCCCCGACGGCGGCCGACTTCGGGCAGAAGGTCGCGGGCGAAGGCCTCGGAGATGGAGCACGCCGTCCGTCACCATGTCACCGTGCACTTCTCCGAGAACCCCGTCCGTTACCGAAGGTCCGGAGAGAGCCTCGGCCTTCAGGCCGGGGATGAATTCGGTCCCCGGTAGGGGATGGCCCGGCGGAGCCGGGGCAGACCGGAGCGCGGAGCGCGGACCCAGAACCCGGCAGGTTCGCTCCGGGCGTCAGGCGGGTCGGCGCTGTCGCTCGATATACGCCTTGATGATCGACCGTGGCGCTCCGCCGCAGGAGGCGGCGAAATAGGACGGGGACCAGAACACCCCGCCTATGTGGGCGCGGTTGACCCGGCCGGTGAACTCTTTGCGCAGGTAGTGCGAGGAGACGCCCTTCAGTGAGTTGACGAGCTTGGAGATCGCGACCTTGGGCGGATAGTGCACCAGGAGACGGACGTGGTCGTGTTCGCCGTTGAACTCCCGTAGCTCGGCCTCGAAACTGTCACACACCTCGACCATGATGTCCTCACAGCGGCGCAGCATCGCGTCGTCGAACACGTCCCGCCGGTATTTGGTGACGAAGACCAGATGGACGTGGAGCGCGGAAACCACGTGTCGTCCGCGCCGGTATTCGGCTGGATCACTCATAGACCAGATGATAATTTGTTCGAGTGAAGGGCGGGCCGGAGAGGGGGCGGGGTTCATGCTGGCAGGTCGCAGGTACCGCTTGGACCTCACTCCCGAGCAGGCCGCCTTCGCTGAAGGCATCGCGGGGATCTGCCGGTCGGTGTGGAACACCGGCCTGGAGCAGCGCAGGGAGTACCGGCGGCGTGGGGCGTTCATCGGGTACGCCGGGCAATGCAAGGAACTCGCCGACGCGAAGGCCGACTTCCCGTGGCTGGGCCAGGCGCCGTCACAGGTCGTCCAGCAGACGCTCAAGGACCTCGACCGGGCGGTGAAAACCCACGGGACGTGGAAAGTCCACTGGCGGTCCCACCGCAGGTGGAAGCCGTCGTTCCGGTTCCCCGCAGGCAACCTCATCACGGTGGAGCGGCTGGGCCGCACGTGGGGGCGGGCGAAACTCCCCAAGCTCGGGTGGGTGCGGTTCCGCTGGTCGCGCGCGCTCGGCGGCACGATCCGCTCGGCCACCGTGAGCAGGGACGGCGCGCACTGGTACTTCAGCTTCCTCATCGACGACGGGAAGACCACTCCCGCTGCGCACCCCGGTCCCATAGTCGGCGTGGACCGGGGGGTGAAGGTCGCGGCCGTCACCTCCGACGGCGATTTCCACGACCGGACGTTCGCCACCCCCGGCCAGGCTAAACGCCTGCGACGTCTTCGGCAGCGACTCACCCGCACGAAGAAAGGCTCCGCGCGGCGCAAGAAGGTCCTCGCGGAGATCGGGAAGCTCATGGGCGGGGTCCGCGCCCGGCGGGCCGACTTCAACGCCCGCACCGCGAGCGTGCTCACCTCCCGGTACGGGACGGTCGTCCTGGAAGACCTCAAGACGGCGAACATGACCCGCTCGGCCGCCGGAACCGTGGAGGCCCCCGGCAGGAACGTCGCCCAGAAAGCGGGCCTGAACCGGGCCATCCTCGACAAGGGCTGGCACGGACTCGAACTCGCCCTCACGGGCGCGGCCCGGTACACCGGCACGAAAATCGTGAAGGTCAACCCCGCGTACACATCGCAGACGTGCTCGGCCTGCAAGGCGGTGAATGCGGCATCGCGTGAGAGCCAAGCACGATTCGCCTGCACCTCCTGCGGGATGGTCGCGCACGCCGACGTGAACGCCGCCCTCAACATCAAGCACCGATACGCGGGCGGGCAGCCCGTGTCAGGACGCGGAGACCTCGGGGCAACCCGGTCTGTGAAACGTCAACCACCCCGGCTACCAGCGCGGCAGCATGCCGCGCCCGCGGCACAGGGAATCCCGGTCCTTTAGGGCCGAGAGGAAGTCAAAAACGGCTCAGTGAGCGTCTGGAGGAGATCCTCACCGAGCATCGGGAGAACGGGGAGCAGCAGATCCTGGCACTCGGCGAGCTGGTCTCCACGGTCCTCGATGTCACCGTCGAGATCAGCGCGCGACGCACGAGCGTGCGGCTCACCGTGGACCGCGACGCCTCGGTGATCGCGACGGTGCCGCCACGGGTCGGGCGAGACGAACTCACCCGGATCGTGGTCTCCCGGCGGCGCTGGCTGTACGGCAAGCTCGCCGAGCACAGCGCGCTGGACCCGCCTCGCCCATCTCACGCCTATCTGACCGGTGAGGGCTTCCTCTATCTGGGCCGGAGCCACCGTCTGCTTCTCGTCGACTCGGCCCCCGCCCCGGTCCGGCTGATCCGTGGGCGCCTGGAGCTCCGGCGTGACTGCGTGGGGGATCCTGCCGGTCACATCGTGCGATGGTATCGCCGACGGGGGGAGACCATGGCTGATCAACCGCATCGCGCCGTGGGCGGAGCGGCTCGGTGTCACACTCACCGACCTGCGGGTGCTTCCCCTCGGCTATCGCTGGGGGTCCTGCTCTCCCAGCGGGCACGTCAACATTCACTGGGCCACCATGCAGGTCGCCCCACTCCTGGTGGACTACGTGCTTGTCCACGAGCCGGCTCATGTGAAGCACGCCGATCACCCTCCGGAGTTCCGGCGGATCGTCGAGCGCGCCCTGCCGGATTATCGAACCCGCCGCGAGCAGCTGAAACGTCTCGGCCCCGGCCTCTGGCTTCCTTGATCACCGGGTGACCACAAGAACAGAGACAGGGGACGACGGACGGGCCGGGCGGGGCGGGGCGGTCGTCACCGCCCCGCCCCGCCCCGCCCGGCCCGGCCCGTCGGGT
Source organism: Streptosporangium sp. NPDC006007 (assembly GCF_040614315.1). NCBI lineage: Bacteria > Bacillati > Actinomycetota > Actinomycetes > Streptosporangiales > Streptosporangiaceae > Streptosporangium > Streptosporangium sp. NPDC006007. The sequence goes on from NZ_JBEXUG010000005.1 coordinate 43,882, forward strand.
CGGACCGGTTTTCGGGCACCGGCCTGGAGGTACGGCCTCGAAGACGCTGGTCCTCGGGGAACGGCCTAGAAGTAGCCGGCGCCCGTGATCGTGGCCGGCTGGTCACCGGTGTTCTTCACCCTGAACCGGATGCAGTGCGGAGCCGGGGAGTCTCCGGCCGCGACGTGGGCGGCGTGGTCGTTGGCGGGGATCGAGACCGTGCCGACGGACCGTCCGCGGCAGTTGGCGACCTTCACCTCCGTCGGCTCGGTGTTGTTCTCCAGCTTGACCAGCACGTGGCCCTTGTAGGGGGCGGTGGGGGCGAGCGTGCGGCTGAGGAACACCTCGGCGCCGGGGTTCACCGTCGCGCTCAGGTTCACCGCGTCGGCGTGGGCGGTGCCGGCCAGGGCGACCATTCCACCGGCCACCAGCGCGAGCGTCGAGGACAGGATGCGCATCGAACGTCACTCTCCTTGCATGTCCTTGGGGATGAGACGCAGAGGACATTACGGAGGGTGACGCATCGGAATGGCCATGTGACCGTCGGCGCCGGGTAAAGGATCCGCGGCGTGGTCAGGGGCCGAGGAGTTTGCGGGCCTCAACGATCAGGTCGAGGTGGAGGCTGAACTTGAGGCCGTAGTAGACGATGGCCGTGGCCGCGGCGGCGGCGGTGAGGATCACCAGGATCTTGACGGTCCAGCCCCGGCGGCCGAGCCAGGCCGTCCAGGCCGAGAGCGTCCGCTTGCCGAATTCCAGGAGGCGGTGGGCCCAGTGGAACTCGGTGGCCAGGACCGCGAGACCGGCGAAGACCACCAGCCAGCCGGGGCCGGGGAAGGGGACCATGATGAGCCCGCCGACGACCAGCACGGCGCCGACGGCGCCGATGACGATCTTCAGGGTGAGACGGCCCGTACGGGTCGATCTGACACCGTCGAGCCAGCCGTGGATGCCGGACCGCCGCGCGGCCTCGTCCTTCAGCTCGTCGGCGTCACCGGTCTCGGACGGGCGCTCGGACTCGTCACGCGCGCTCCGCATCGCATCTGAGATGGCCACGCACTCCCCTCGGCCTGTCGGTTTCGACTAAGAATAGGGCCGCCTGCCCCGTCGTTTGGTATTCCGCGGCTTGTGGCGTACCCAGAAATCCGCCGCGTGCGCGGGAGCCGGATGTCGAAGGTGGTCGGATTGGTCTCGACGCGCCGAAGCCGCCGCGTGCGCGGGAGCCGGATGGTGACCTGTTCCCGGGAGGCGTCCGGCCGCCTCCCCGCAACCCCGGCGCCCACCCTGGCCCAAGGCGTCCCGGAGGCCCCGGTACGGCTCTCTCCGGCCGTCCGCGGCGGCAGGTTCGGCCCCGCCGCCGGGCACGGCGAGCCCGCTCGGCGACGGCAGGGTGGGACGATCTCCAATGCCGGGACAGTGCGCCTAAACCCAAGGTAAAACCCTAAGAAATTGGGTTATTTTAGGACCAAAAATGAGTTAATGTCCGTTCATGTCTGAGGCTCCCCTTGTCAAGACCGTCAGCATCAGTACCGTCAACGGCCCCTGCGCCGCGTCCGCCGTCCACGGCGCGGTCCTGCCCCGCGAGCACCTCCGCAGCGATCTGCGCTGGGCGATCGGCGTCCCCTCCGACCCCCACCGCTGGCTGGACGAGGAGCAGGCGGTCGCCGGAGAGCTGCGCGAGTTGCGACGGTCCGACGGGCTCGGCCTGGTCGTCGAGCTGAGCTGCATCGGCATGGGCCGGGACGCCACGACGATGTCCAGGATCGCGGCGTGCAGCCGGGTGGCCGTGGTCGCGGGTACCGGATTCTTCGCCGGGCCCTTCACCCCCTCCTGGGCGCTGGACGCCGATGTGGAGACGCTCACCCGCTACCTGCTGACCGAGATCAACGACGGCCTCGACGGCACCGGCTCCCGCCCCGGCGTGATCGGCGAGATCGGCGCGTGGGGCGAGGAGCCGACCTCGGCGGAGGAACGCTGCGCGACCGCCGCCGCCAGGGCCGCCCTCTCCTCGGGACTGCCCGTGGCCACCCACCACCGCGGCGGCCTGCCCCTAATGGAGATCCTGCTCGGCGAGGGCCTGCCCGCCCACCGGATCAGCGTCGCCGACGCCGGGACCGACCCGGTGACCCCACGCAAGATCGTCGAGCTGGGCGGTTACGTCTGCCTCACCTCGCTGGGCACCGACCGGCTCCGCGACGCGCTCGACCTCATCGAGGCCGGATACGCGCACCGGCTGCTGCTCAGCAGCGGCCTGTCCAGGGTCTCCGAGATCGAGCGGTACGGCGGGGGCGGTTACAGCCACCTGTTCCGCACCTTCCTGCCCAGGCTGCGCGAGGCCGGGGTGAGTGAGGGGACCATCCATACGATCGTCCACGACAACCCCCTCCGCTGGCTGACCTGCGCCGAGCGGTACGTTCCCCCCGCCGCCCCGGACGCCGGGCGCGTCCTGGCCGACCAGGGCACCGGCCAGGTCTGACGCCGCCCGAGGCGCCTCAGGGACGGTCCGGCCCGGCACGGCCGGGGCGGCGCGGCTACAGGCCCGCGGTCTCCGGCCCCGCGCCTTCCCTGCCGGAGACGCCGGAGACGCCGGAGACATGGTCGTGCGAGGAGACCATCAGCCGCGAGCCTGGCCCCCTGGCCGCCGCCGCGTCGTCGGGGTTGGCCAGCGCGCAGCGGTCCAGGGAGAGACAGCCGCAGGCGATGCAGTCGGTCAGGCCGTCACGGAGCCGCTGGAGCTGCCTGATCCGGTCGTCCATCTCACTCCGCCACATCGCCGAGAGCCTGGCCCAGTCCTCACGGGTGGGGGTGCGCCCGTCGGGCAGCGCGGACAGCGCGTCCCGGATCGTCTTGAGCGGGATTCCCACCCGCTGGGCGACCCGGATGAAGGCGATCCTGCGGAGCATGTCCCGGGTGAAGCGGCGCTGGTTGCCCGCCGTACGGCGGCTGCGGATCAGGCCCTTGGCCTCGTAGAAGTGCAGGGCGGAGACGGCGACCCCGCTCCGCGCGGCAAGCTGGCCGACGGTCATCTCCGAATCCTTGAGCACGTTCTCACCCTAGCCTGACCTCGACAAAGGCTGAGGTCGCCTCCGGCGCCGCGCGTCGTCGCTCCAGGTCGGCCGGGATCACGCGCGGAGGACACACCCTAGCGGCGGCGTGCGCCGTCGCGGAGCCTTCCGGGGTCGACGTCCCGCTCCGGATGGCGGCGCAGGTACTCCCGCTCCAGTTCCTCGGTCCGCGTGGTGTGGTTGACGAGCGCCTCGGCGGAACCGTGCAGGAGCGTCTCGGTCCGGGTCGCGTGCAGGTGCCGCAACTCGCGGAGCAGATCGACCTCGGCCAGGTCCTTCGGATCGATTCCCATTGTCATAGAGGCTCGCCTACCCCGTTACAGCTCTATTTCACCCCTTTAATCTGCCGCCCAGTGTCCGATTGGAACGATTTCACAAAAATGAGTCATATTTCATGACTTGTTTGGATTGCGGGCATACCTTCATAGCCTTACGTTCCCGGTATGGATCTAGAGCTCCGACACCTCAGGATCGTGCGTGCGGTCGCCGAGGCCGGGAGCGTCACCAAGGCTGCCAGCCATCTCGGGCTGGCCCAGCCCGCGTTGACCGCGCAGCTCAAACGGATAGAGCGAGTGCTCGGAGGTGCGCTTTTCGACCGCGACCACAATGGAGCACGGCCCACACCCCTCGGAGACCTGGTGCTGTCCAGGGCGATGGTGCTGCTGCCCGCGGCCCGGGAGTTGCAGGAGGAGGCGGTCCGGTTCGCCAACGCCAGCGGTGACGTCCCCCGATACCGGCTGGGTGCCACCAACGGGCCCATCCTGGGCGGACTGGTCGACCGGCTCGCCACGGAGTGGCCGTCGACCCCGGTGAGCACCTACACCTCCTGGTCCGCCAAGGAACTCACCACGATGGTCATGCTGGGCAGGATCGACTTCGCGCTCATCGGCGCCTGCGGGGAGAGCTCGCCGCCGGTGGACGGACCGGTGGTGTGGCTGACCGTGGGGATGGACCCGGTCTTCGTGCTGCTCAACACGGAGCACCCCCTGGCCTCGCGGAAGGAGGTGACCCTCGCGGAGCTGTCCGGCGAACGATGGGCGGTCACCCCCGGCGACAGCTGTTTCGGCGACTGCTTCGCCACGGCGTGCGCCCGCGCCGGCTTCACACCCCAGACCATCTACGAGACGGATGTGGCCACATGCATGCATCTGGCCAAGGTCGGCCGTGCGGCGGTACTCTGCCAGGCAACGTTCCAACCGGCGCCGGGAGTGACGATGGTGCCGCTCGCCGGAGCGCCGCTGCGCTGGCGGCAACTGCTCGGCTGGCACCCGGAAGGACCCTGTTCAGGCGCCGCGACGACGATCGTCGAGCACGCGAAGGCGGCGCACGCCGACGCGATACGGCGGAGCACGCGCTATGCCGCCTGGCTCGCAGAAAACCCCCGTTATGGAACCTCCCCATAACGCGGCGATAGGGAGTATTTGATAGAACCGCACCTCGTGTGGGGGCCTTACCTTGGCGGCACCCACCACACGAGGAGATGCAAATGCTCCGCAGAAGAACCATGACGGCGGGTCTGGCGCTGGCACTGGCGCTGTCCGCGCCCGCCGTCGCCCAAGCCGCCACCGGCGGCGAACCCACCCCCTCGGCGTTCGCCACGGCCAAGGCCCAGGCGGCGGCGGCCGGCAAGCCCGCGCCCGCCCTGATCGACGCCATGAAGCGCGACCTCAAAATCACCGGCGAGCAGGCCACGGCCCGCCTGATCAACGAGGCCGCCGCGGCCAAGGTCGAGCCACTCCTGCGCAGGCAGCTCGGCGATGGCTGGGGCGGTGGCTGGGTGACCGGACCGACCTCGGACTTCGTGGTCGCGACCAGCGACTCGAAGAAGATCACCACCATCGCCAAGGCGGGAGTGGAGGCCAAACTGGTCAAACACTCACTGGCCTCGCTGGAGGCGGTCAGGGCCAAGCTCGACGCCGTCACCGGTACCCCCAAGGGCGTGCCCTCCTGGTATGTCGACGTGAAGAACAACACCGTCGTGGTACAGGCCGGCGAGCCCGCGGCCGCCGAGGCGTTCCTGAAGGCGAGCGGCGCCGACAGGTCCCTCATCCGGGTCGAGGCCTCGACGGAACATCCGCGACCGCTCTACGACGTCCGCGGTGGTGACGCCTACTACATCGCGAACCGTGCCCGCTGCTCGGTCGGCTTCTCGGTCACCCGCGGCTACGAGGGAGGCTTCGCGAGCGCGGGCCACTGTGGCAACCCCGGAGACCCCACCAGCGGCTCCAACGGGGTCGCGCAGGGCACCTTCCAGGGCTCGTCCTTCCCGGGTAACGACTACTCCTGGGTCGCGGTCGACTCCAACTGGACCCCGACCGGGGTGGTGAACGGCTACAGCAACGGCATCGTCCCGGTCGACGGTTCCGCCGACACACCGGTCGGCTCGTCGATCTGCCGGGCCGGCTCGACCACCGGCTGGCACTGCGGCACCCTCCAGGCCCGCAACGCCAGCGTCACCTATCCCGAGGGCACCATCACCGGCCTGGGCCGCACCACCGTGTGCGCCGAGCCCGGTGACTCCGGCGGCTCCTACATCTCCGGCAGCCAGGCCCAGGGCGTCACCTCCGGCGGCTCGGGCGACTGCACCTACGGCGGGACGACCTACTTCCAGCCGATCAACGAGATCCTGCAGGTCTACGGGCTCACCCTGGTCACCGGAGGCGGCAACCCGCCGTCCACCGCATGCCAGAGCGCCTACAGCGGCTCGCTGACCTCCAGCCAGAGCGCCTACCAGCCGAGCAGCGCGGGCTACACCGCCGCCGCCGGCGAGCAGCGGATCTGCCTGCAGGGGCCGAGCGGCGCCGACTACGACATCTACCTGCAGAAGCGGAACGGTTCCACCTGGACCGACGTGGCCAGCGGGACCACCGCCAGCTCCGATGAGACGATCGTCTACAACGGCAGCGCGGGCACCTACCGTGTCCGGGTGCTCGCCTACAGCGGCTCGGGCTCCTACACCCTCGGTGTGGTCAAGCCGTAGTGGCCGGGCGCGAGGCGCCGTGACAGAACAGGGCTCCGGACGCCGCCGCCCCTTCCGGAAGGGGCGGCGGCGTCGTGCCGGGAAATGGCGCGGTCAGGCCGGCGCGTCGAGAACAATGAGGGAATGAGCGAGCTTCTGATCCTGACCGAGGGCACGGTGCTGACCCACCTGGTCACCCGGGCCGAGCTGGCGGCCGGCGCGCTGGCGGCCGGCGACGACCTGCGGCTCTGGGCACGGCTGGCCGACGGCGACGGGGTACCGTCGGCCGGTGGCGGCCTGGTCCGCACCGTGGTCGACAGGGGCGAGCCGAGCCTGACCGGACCCGACGGCTGGCTGGCGGGGGTGGAGCCGGAGGACATGGTCGCGCTGCGCCTGCGCGACGGCAGACTGGAGCTGTCCACCACGACGCTGACCGCCTTCCCCGCCGAGCGGGCGATCCGGATCACCCAGGAGTTCGCCGAGCAGGCGCTGGACGCGCTGCGCGCCTTCGCCGAAGGGCTGGAGCCCAGCCCCGGCGTCCCGATCGACGCGGTGATCCTGGAGCTGCTGACGAAGGTCCCCGACGCCTTCAGCGACCCGCTGCCTCCGCTGGCCCCACTGCTGCGCGGGGCCTCGCTGGAGGTGCGGCGCGGCCGGGTCGGCATCGTGGGCGCGCCGTGGGACACCGCGTCGGTCGCCGGCCTGGACCCGCTGGACATCATCAGACTGGCCCTGGTCCGCAGCACGCTGCGCGCCTACGACGAGGGCGCCGACCTGTCCAGGGCGATCACCTACCTGTCCAGGTCGGAGACGGTGCTCGCCAGGATCGCCGACGAGGTGGAGCGCGAACCGCTCACGCCGGCCCTGGTCGAGGCGCTGCCCCGCACCGAACCGGCCGCACTGCTGCTGATCGCCAGATCCGCCGAGGGGGAGGGCCGGTCGTTCGAGGCGGCCGGGTTCGTCACCGAGGTGCTCTCCGCCGCACCGGGGCTGGGCCCCGCCGAGCGGGACGCGGCCGAATACGCCGCGTGCCGTACGAATCCCGACGATCCGCTCCCCGCGCGGGCGGCACATCTGTTCCGGCAGCTGCTCGCCTACGGCTACCGCCCGGCCCGCCGCCGCCTGATCGACGACCTGGTCGCGTTGAGCGTCCGGGTGGCCGAGCCGGCCCTGGCCGACCTGGCGCTGTTCGAGAACGACGTCGTCGGTGAGTTCCTCCAGGCGCGGGGCGAATGGCTCCGCGACGACGAGGTGGCGCTGCTGGAGTCGTGGCGCGGCACGCCGATGCGCCTGTGGGAGGTCCTCGACGTCGCCGGAGACGAGATCACCCTGCGTGACGCGGCCCCGGGCGGGGCGGAGCCGGTGACGCTGACCGACGACCTGCTCCCCCGGCAGGCCCGGCCAGGCGATCTGATGCTGACCAGGCTGCTGGACGACGGGACCGGCCCCCACGTGTTCGGTCACCCGTTCAAGGTGGACCCGGCACGCCGGCAGGAGATGCTCGACCTGCTCACCGACCCCGTCGACCCCTACGCGGTGGCCGCCTTCTTCCGTCGCGCCGGGCGACCGCCCGGCGCGACGGGTGGCGAGGACACTGAGGCGACCTCATAGATTCGGCTGTGCGCGGTCATCCGTGCCCGGCCATCCGCTCACGGTCGCCCGCACGCGTCTGTGCGTGTCTGTGCGCGATCAAGACGGCCGGGCCGTGACAAGACGATCGCGTAGCCGGCCGCCCTTAGTAGCGCCACCTGTAGCAGGCCGCCCTTTTGGCCGGGTCGTTGTACTTCCAGCAGGGTTTCTGGGCGAAGGTGTGGGTGGACACGACGGTGCCTTCCGGCACGGTGCCGGCCGCGGCGGACTGGGCGGACATCGTCGCCGGGACGATGAGAGCGGCGGCCACCATCGCACCGGCGGCGAGAGCGTTTCTGAGCTCGATCATGAGAGATCACTCCATGTCGAATTGGTTGTGCCCCGGGCGATACCCGGGCCGACGAAAGGCCGAATCGGCGCCTCGAACGGAACCGGAACGGCCTCTAACCTGTTTTCCACGGTAACCGGAGGGGCTTCGACGGTCTTTCCAGGCAGGCCAAAGGCATCAATTCAACGGGATTAACTCTCCGGCGCACGACAGGCACGGAGGGGAGTCGCTTTCTTACATTCGGCTACATCTTCTCGCCGAACGCCCGTGGTCACCCCCGTGGAGACGACGTAAAGCACCATCCAGCACAGCGGTGCAGAACAAAAGGCACGACCACGTTTGAGCCCTTCGCCATACGCGTGGACGCCTTCCGACCGGTTCCGCGCCGTTTGAGCGCCCACCGCCGCCGACGTCTGAGGCGCTCAGCCGTTGCTCTGCGGGACGATCGGCCCCTCACTCGCCTGGACCAGCACGAAGCCCTGGCCCTGGAAGGCGAGCTGCGCGGCCTCGCCGCTCCCGCGCCCGATGAGCGCCCCGGCCTTGAAGGTGCGGTTGACGCCCACCTGAAGCCCGGCACTCCAGCAGACCGCGGACTGACTGTCGGCGAAGGTCGGCATGCGGGAGGTGTCGAGCAGCACCGGCGCGCCGTGCGCGGTGACCGCCACCCAGCCCGTGCCCCGGACCGTGGTGTTGAACAGCCCGCCGGTGGCGATGCCCGCGCCCTGCACCCGCTGGATGTCCCAGGTCAGCTGCGGGTCGAAGGCCAGAAGGTTGGTCCCGTTGACGGTGATCGCCTCGTCCTCAAGGTAGAACAGGTGCACGTCGTCGGCGTTGTCCGCGAGGAAGAGCATGCCCTGCCCGCGGACCCGCATCAGGGGCGCGCCCTCACCGGTGACCATCTTCTTCAGGAACCGCCCGACGCCGCCGGCCCCCTGGTAGTCGAACTCCATCTGCCCCTGGAAGGCGACCATCGATCCCTGACGCGCGAGCACCTCTCCGTTCAGCTGCACCCGGAGCATCTTGGCGTTCTGCAGGGCGAAATGGCCGGGAAGCCGGCCCTGGTCCAGGTTTCCGAAGAACGAGCTACGCACGGGGAGATGCCTTTCGATGTCAGAGAAATTACCGGTTGGAGGGGTCGCACAAGGAGTGACGAACAGTATGCCGGAGGAGTTCCACCCGGTGCCGGACACCTCGGCGACCGCCCGCTGTCCTCCCGGCCGTGGAAAGGCACAGCCCTCCCGCACCACCCCTCACACCGGTTCGGCCGGTTCCACCGGTTCGCGGGGAGGAAAAGGGCGAGTGAGCAGGGGCTCATGCCTATCGACAGGATCGGGATGGCGATCAATGATCGCTGATAACGCGACCGCCGCCGTGGCGTCGCCCCGTTCGAGGAGATCACGTGACCATCGAGACCCGCGAGATCGCCGTCTGGCTACTCGGCACCATCAAGCGCGAAGTCGCCGGCGCCGAGGCCCTCGCCGCGGAGACCGACCTCGTCACCGTCCTCGGTGAGAGGACCCTTGGCCCCGGAGGGGGTGAGAGGTTCATCGAGCACATCCGCTCCAACAGCGAGGCGAAGATCCGGATCGTCCAGATGTTCGACAGGAACCGTGCGGTCATCGACGAGTTGGAGGCTCGCATCCGGGCGGGGGCGAGTCTGACCGGCGGCGACGCCCAGGCCCTGGCCGTCGCCGCCATACGGGACGAGGTGCTGTCGGAGGCGGTCGTGGAGACCGCGTACGGCTACCGCCTCCGTCCCGGCTGGCGGGAGGAGTGGAGGCCGTGAGCTCCGGACGGGCCGCCGTCCGCCGTCGCCCGGCCGGATCCCACCTCAGCCCGGCCCGGCTAGGAGAAGGCGTAGCACTCCACCTCGGCGCGCCTGTGAGTCAGGCCGTCCGCCACCGACTCCTTCACGCACCGCTGCTCTCTCGGGCCGAGTTCCAGAAGGCCGCATACCGCGACGCCGGAGTATTCACGGCAGTCCAGGTTCGGATTCTCCGCCCCTACCCGGTAGTGGAGCCTGACCGTGGCCCGGCAGTCGGCGCGGCGCTGTGCGGTATTGGCGTACTTGCACTGGTCGAGGAGTGTTTCGTACTGCGATTCGCTGACCGTTGTCTTCTTGGTCACCTTGTCCACCTTGCTCATGGCCTGCACCATGGTTCCGGTGGCGGCCAACCCGGCCGCGGTGACGGTGAACAGCGCCGCGACGGCAATGATCCGTTTCATGATGACCCCCTTGGTGACCAGTATCCCCTACGGCGAAGAATGTTCCGGGGGCGGTGGGGGCCACCGGACAGGCGGGGATTCTCACGTCCCCGCGCAGGTCCGGGGCCTGATCTCCAGGTCCGTCACAGCGGGGGCGGCCCGGCGGGACGTGCCCGGGGGACATAGGGTTACGGAACCGCTCGACGGCCGGGGGCCGGTCTTCCCGATCGCGTGCGCGCCGCCGGGCGCACGCCGAGTGACGGACCGGGGAGGACCCGGGAAGGACGAGACATGGGCGAACGTCCCTATGTGCTGCTCAGCTGTGCGATGTCCGTGGACGGATACCTCGACGACGGCACCCCGGACCGGCTGCTGCTCTCCAACGACGAGGACTTCGACCGCGTCGACGCGGTGCGGGCCGGCTGCGACGCGATCCTGGTCGGGGCGGCCACCATCCGCCGCGACGATCCAAGACTCCTGGTCCGGTCCCCGATCAGGCAGCGGGAGCGGGTCGCGCGCGGCCTTCCGCCCTCCCCCGCCAAGGTGACGCTGAGCACGTCGGGGGAGCTCGACCCGGCGAGCCGTTTCTTCACCACGGGCGAGACCGCGAAGATCGTTTACGCCGCGTCGGCGGCGGTGGACGGGCTCGTCTCCCGGCTCGGCGAGAGCTGTACGGTGGTCGACGCCGGCGACCCTCCGGCTCTCGGCCGGGTGCTGTCCGATCTGGCCGGCCGCGGGGTGGGCCGGCTGATGGTCGAAGGTGGCGGATCGGTCCACACCCAGTTCCTGCTGGGGGGGCTGGCCGACGAGCTCCACCTCGTCGTCGCGCCGTTCTTCGTGGGAGATCCCGCCGCGCCGCGCTTCGTCCGGGGCGGCGCCTTCCCGCGGAGCTCCCGGCGGCCCATGAGGCTGGCGGACGTCCGGCGCATGGGCGACGTCGTCCTCCTGCGATACCTGCTGTCCTGACCCCTCGGGGACGGGAACGCTCACGCCGGAGGGATCCGGTCGACGCGGGGCAGTGTGCCGCGCCTCCCCCGGGAGACACCGGAAGGCAGGGTATGCACAGGCTCAAGGAGACCCGGGGAGAACCGTTGAACGACCACGACTGGCTGCGGCTCGCGTGTGAGCTGGCCCTGCTCTGCCCGCCGTCCCCGGCGGCCTTCTCGGTGGGCGCCGTGGTGGTCGGCGCCGACGGGCGGGAGATCGCTCGCGGACACTCGCGGGAAGACGACCCCCGCGTGCACGCCGAGGAGGCCGCGCTCGCCAAGATCCTGCCGGGTGATCCCCGGCTGCCCGGCGCCACCGTCTACAGCAGCCTGGAGCCCTGTAGCCGTCGCGCCTCCCGCCCCCGGCCCTGCAGCCGGCTGATCGTGGACAGCGGCGTCCGGCGGGTCGTGCTGGCCTGGCGGGAGCCCCTGCTCTTCGCCGACTGTCACGGCGCCGAGGATCTCGCGGCGGCGGGGGTCACCGTGGTGGAGATCCCGGAGCTGGCGGAAGCCGCCCGGGAGCCGAACCTCCACCTCCTGTCCGGCGGCTCCGCTCGGTAAGGCCCGGCCTGACAGGGCGAGTTCCAGAGGCCGGCGGGGCACCCCGCCGGCTCCCCCGCCCCCGGTTCCGTTCCGTCCGGCTCCCAGTCCCGTCCGGCTCCGCGACCTCGGCCGCGTACGGCGGGCCGCCTCGGTGTCGAAGATGTCGAAGGGGTCGAGGTCCGGCAGCGGATCCCTCGGCGGTCTCGGTGATGGTGCCATGCCATCACCGGTACCCCGCGGCCCCCGCGAGGAACGGGTGCCGAGAGGCCTCGTGGCGGATCCGGGGACGTGGGAATGGATCCGGCCGGACGGCCCGGATCCCGGCCGTACGCCCCCCGGCCCCGGGCGGGACCTCGGCGAGCCGGGGCGGCCGCTGGAGACCGGGTGGCGTCTGGAGGATTCTTGGTGTGAAATATGTTTAGCTAGAGCGAACAGTGCGGCCGTGCCGCTCGATGGAGGAGGACCGCGGGTGAGCATGTCGGAGCACCGGAACGCCGAGGGGCCGGACCACCACGGTGCCGTCGGCGCCCGGATGCGGCGGTTCCGCAAGGAGCGCGGCCTGACCCTGCGCGGCCTCGCCACCCATTCGGGGCTCTCGATCGGCTTCCTGTCCCAGGTCGAGCGGGGCATCTCCTCAATCGGCCTGACCGCCCTGAACAGCGTGGCCGCGGCACTCGACCGGAGCGTGGCCGAGTTCTTCAGCGACGAGCCCGCCGAGGGGGCGGAGAGACCGGCCACGGTCTCCCCGCTGCCGAGCCACTTCACCCTCACCCGCTCGGCGACCGCGGCCACCGAGTACATGTCGGGTCAGCAGACCTACCGCATGCTCTCGGCCCGGGGGCCGAACCTCGTCCTGGAACCGCTGCTGGTGCGCATCGCCCCCGGAGGCAGGCGCGAGGACGCCTACGGCCACGCGGGCGAGGAGTTCGCCTTCGTGCTGGAGGGCGAGCTGCTCTACGAGGTCGACGGCGTCGAGCACCGGCTGTACCCGGGCGACAGCGTGCACCTGAGGTCGACCGTGCCGCACAGCATGTTCAACGACACCGACCGGGTCACCACGGTCGTGTCGGTGGTGACCCCCCGGCTGTTCTGACCTCGCCCTCATCACCGGCCCGGCCTCACCGCCTGCGCAGCAGCCCGGCCGTCACCCCGACGGCCGCCAGCGCGCCCAGCGCGACCGCGACGACCGCCCGGCGCTGGCGGGTGATCCGCCGCTGGACCTCGGCGTACGGCACGGTGCTGAACGACACCAGCTCGTAGCGGGACACGTAGCGGCCGGGCAGCAGTCGCTCCAGGCCGTGCTCGATCCGCTTCTGCAGCAGGAACGACCGGGAGGCGACCTTGTCCCGCATCTCGACGAAGTTCTCCAGCGCCAGCTCGGCGATGGTGTCGGCGTGCTCCTTTCTGCGGGAGCCGTACAGGGCCAGGGCCTCGGGGAAGTCGTCCCCGGTCTCCTCCAGGCACCGGTCGAGCTCCACGCAGTCCTCGAAGCCGCAGTTGGCGCCCTGGCCGTAGAAGGGGACGACGGCGTGGGCCGCGTCGCCGAGCAGGCCGACCACCGCGTCGGCGCCGCGCGCGTGCCAGGGGTAGGCCCGCATCGTGACCAGGTGGCCGATCGGGTTGTGGGTGTAGTCGTCGGCGAGGTCGGGCATGAGCGCGCGGGCGTCGGCGTAGTTGGCGGCGAAGAACTCCTCGAACCGCTCGGCGGTGTCCAGCTCGTCGAAGCTGCCCGGCCCGGACTTGGGCCAGAAAAGCGTGCAGGTGAAGGAGCGGTCCGGGTTGGGCAGGGCGATCATCATGGCCTGGCCGCGCGGCCAGATGTGCAGGGCGCCGGGGTCGAGGGCGAACTCGCCGTCGCGGGCCGGGATGGTGAGTTCCTTGTAGCCGTAGTCGAGGAAGTCCTGGCTGAAGTCGAAGCCGGGCAGGAACTGCAGCCGGCCGCGGACCGCGCTGTAGGCGCCGTCGGCGGCGAGCACGATCTGGGCGCTCCGCTGAACGGGGCCGTCCGGCGTGTCGAAGTCCATCAGGCCCGAGTCCACGTCGAGGCCGGTGAGCCGGTGCTCGAAGCGGGCCCGCACACCGGGCAGGGCGAGTGCCCCCTCCAGCATGGTGCGGTTCAGCTCGGAACGGCTGATGGAGTTGATCGCCCGCTGCCCGTCGGCGCTGTACGGCTGGAAGCTCAGCGTGCCGTCGGGGGCGTGCATCATCCGCCCGGGCATCGGCAGCGCGGCCTTCATGACGGCCTCGTCCAGTCCGACCCGGCGCAGCGCGTCGAGTCCCCGTTCGGAGAGCGCCAGGTTGATCGAACGTCCCCGTTCGGCGGTGGCCGACCGAGGGTCGGACCTGCGCTCGTACAGGGTGACCTGGTATCCGCGGCGGGCCAGGAAACAGGCCGTCAGGCAGCCGACCAGGCCGGCGCCGACCACCGCGACCTCTTGGGGGGCTCTCATGGCCGGCTCATCTCCCCGGCGGGGGGCGTGGACCGCCCGCCGGCAGTCGTGGAACGGGTGAGGGGCGGGGGGAGGACGGGGCGGGCGGAGGCCGTGGCGGTCACATCGCCGTCCTGGCGGACCAGAGCTCGGGGAAGACCTCGCGGCGCAGGCTGCGTTCGAGCCAGCTCACCCCGCTGGATCCACCGGACCCCGGCTTGGCGCCCATGGATCTGCGCACCGCCATGAGGTGCCGGTAGCGCCAGTCGGAGAACCGCTCCGACAGGTCGGTGAGGGCCTCGCCGAGGATCCACAGCTCCTCCCCCGGCCCCTGCTCGGCGTAGATCCTGACCCAGGCCGCCTCGACCAGCGGGCTGGGAGCGTACTCGGCCGCCGGATCCTGCCCGCGGGGGATCTCAAATCCCCTCCTGGCCAGCAGGGACAGCACGCTGTCGTACAGGCTCGGCCGGTTCAGCGCCTCGACCAGCTCCTGGTAGACCTTCGGGGTCCGGCGGTGCGGGCGCGTCAGCGCCTCCGACTTGTTCCCCAGCAGGAACTCCAGGTGCCGGTACATCGACGACTGGAACCCGGACGCCTCGCCCAGCTCGTCGCGGAAGGAGTTGAACTGGGCGGGGGTCAGCCAGCCGAGCGCCCCCCAGGCCGCGTTGAGCGCCTCGAAGTGGCGCACGCTGCGGCCGATCGCCGTGGTGGCCGCGGTCACCTGGTCGGCGTCCAGCAGCCGCTGGGTCAGCGTCCACTCCGACCGGATCAGCCCGAAGTAGAGCTCCATGACCTGGGTGGTCACCAGGAAGGCCAGCTCCTCGGGGGCGTCGGTGACCGGCCGCTGAAGGCCGTGCAGCACCGCGGTGCCGACGTATTCGTCGTACGGGGTGCCGGTCTCGAACTCCAGGGTGGGCAGCCCCCGGTTGGCGACCGCCCGGTCGGCCCGTTCCCGCCCGCCGACCGTTTTGACCCTGTCGGCCACCGGGCCCCTGGCACGCCTGCTCGTCATGTCGCCTCCTTCGTCCGGTTCCATGTTCACCCATACAGAATTTTTGTGAAATCAGGAACGTGAGGCGATTCGGGCCCTTGACTTTTCATCCGGAAGGTTCTGGCCGGTTCGGGTTTCGATGTGACCGACCGTCACCCCGCCCCGCTCACCCGGCGCCCGCCGGGGCGCCTCCGCCCGGTGCGCGGTTCAGCAGCGGCAGTACGGCGGTGCCCAGCAACTCCACGCCTCCGTCGTCGGTGAGGCCGTGCGGCGTGCCGAACTCCACCCGCCGCACGCCCGCGTCGATGAGGGCCTGGGCCTGCGCGGCGACCTGCTCGGGGTCGCCGGAGAAGGCGAACAGGTCGAGCAGGTCGTCGGGGATCAGCCGTCCGGCGGCCTCGTGCCGTCCGGAGTCGACCCGCTCCTTGACCCGGGCCAGCAGGTCGGCGGGGATCTCCACGGTGGGGTCGAGGCCGGCGACCACCGCGAGGTACATGGCGACCTCGGTCCGTGCTCTCGCCCTGGCCGCGGCCCCGTCGGTGTCGACCACGGTCACCGCGCCGAGCACCACGCCGACCTCGGCGGGGTCGCGCCCGGCCGCCGCCGCGCCGTGCCCGAGCCGCTCGCGGATCACCGCGACCATGGCGGGGTTGGCGCTGCCGCCCACCTTGATCTCGTCGGCGATCCGCCCGGCCAGCGCCGCGCCCTTCGGCCCCCAGGCGCCGAGCAGCAGCGGCGGACGCGGCCGGTGCGCCGGGTAGCGCAGCCGGGTGCCGGGGGCGAGCCGGAACATCCGCCCCTCGAACCCGTCCGGATCTCCGCCCAGCAGCCGGTAGACCACCTCGGCCGCCTCCGCCAGCGCGGTCAGCGGCCGGGGCTGGGCGATGCCGACGGCGCCGAGCCAGGTGCCCCGCGCCAGGCCGAGATAGGCCCTGCCGCGCGAGGCCAGGTCAAGGGCCGCCAGCTGCCCGGCGATCTCGTACGGCGCCGCCGAGTAGGGGTTGAGGCAGGCGGCGCCGAGCCGTACCCGCTCGGTGGCGGCGGCCATCTCCAGCAGCGGGAAGATCGGCGGCTGGTACATCAGGTCGCCGAACACGCTCAGCACGTCGAAGCCGTGTCCCTCGGCGCGGCGGGCGAGGCGCGCGTAGTCGCCGGCCCGCTTGTCGCTCTGCAGGCCGAGGCCGATCTCGGCAGCGGTCATCGGAGACCCCCTCTCAGGTCAGGTTGGCGGAGTTCATCCGGCGGCGGCGGGTCCGCTCGACCCGCATCACCAGCCTCTCCTCCGGGTCGGGGCAGCAGAACAGGGAGTCTCGCGCCAGCCAGTCGCCCTCGGCGAGGTCACGCTGCTTGGCCGCCAGGAACGGCAGGACCGCGGCGAGCGCGTACACGCAGAAGTGCTTGCCGTCGGGCAGCCGCAGGTGGGCGCTCCGCTCCAGTTCGAACCAGTCGCCTACCTCCATGCCGCAGACGGACCGGCCCTCGATGCGGTCGACCACGACCCGCAGGTCGTACAGCTCCATGTCGCCGTCTTCCACGGTGACGCCTCCTTCGGCCCCGTCCGGACCATGATCTTTCCTGTCGTACGTCCTGCCGTACGGCGGAGCCCGCCGGGCCCCGGCGGGGCGTCCCACCCGCCGCCCCGCCCGGCATCACACCCGGTATCCCTCCCCCGAGCCCCGCCGGCGGTCCCACCCGTCTGCCGCCCCCGCCCCGCCTACCGCCCGAGCAGTTCGGAGTGGTGGTGAACGATGAGCCAGTCGCCGCCCACCCGCCGCAGCACGTCGGTCACCCGGCTCCGCTGGACCGGGCCTTCCGGAGGTTCCGCGACGAGCAGGTAGCGGGCGACCCCTGCGTCGTCCCACACGTCGATCCGCTTGTCCTCCGCGGACAGCCGGGTGAGGGCCGGGCGGGCGCCGGAGCGGTCGCGGCCCTCACGGTAGGCGTCCAGCTCGGCGCGGGTGCGCAGCGGGCCCGGCAGGTGCGTCTCCCAGGTGGTGACCTCGGTGTGCAGGTGACCGTCGAAGCGGTCGCGGTCCGCCGCGAGGAACGCGTCGTACATGTCGTCGATGCCCGCGGCGATCGCCTCGGCATCGGCCCCCGCCGCCCCGGTCGCGTTCCCGGCTCCGGTGGTCGTCTCGGTCACGGCGTCGATCCCACTCCCGGTGTCGGTGTCGGTGTCGTCCCCGGCCGCGGTTCCGTTCGCTGTGCCGGTCACGGTGTCGGTCACGGTCTCCCCCCTCCGGCCCGGTCGTCGCGGACGACCCGGCCCCCCTTCATCACCCAGCGGATCGTGCGGAAGGCCGACGTGGCGGCCAGCGGGTCGGCGTCCATGGCGACCAGGTCGGCGTACCGCCCGGCCTCGACGGTGCCGATGTCCCGCTCGGCGCCGAGCCAGCGCGCCGGGCCGAGGGTGCCCGCGTACAGCGCGCGGGCGGGGCCGAGACCGCCCTGCGACATGTACTCCAGCTCCCGCACCGTGGCGCTGGTCCCCTCGAAGCGCCAGAACGGCGGCATGTCGCTGCCCAGCAGCACCTCCACCCCCGCGGCGAGGGCCATGGCGTAGCTCTCAAGGTGCCGGGGGCCGGCGCCGAGCGAGCGGCACTGCATCCACTCGGGCACGCCGAGCTCGTCGAAGAACTCCTTGCACCGGGTGACCAGCAGGGTCGGCACCAGGGCTGTGCCCCGTTCGGCCATCTTCGCCGCGACCTCGGGGGTGAGCTGGTAGCCGTGCTCGACGCAGTCGAGGCCGAGCTCGACGGCCTCGGCGATCACCGCGGCCGGCCCGGCGTGCGCGGTGACCTTGCGTCCCCAGGCGTGCGCGGTGTTGAGCACCGCGATCATCTCCTCGGTGAACAGCTGCGGGGTCTCGATGCGTTCGTGCTCTCCGGCGATCCCGCCGGAGATCATCACCTTGACGAGGTCGGCGCCCGCCCTGATCTGGGTGCGGACGCCGCGCCGGAAGGCGTCGGCGCCGTCGCACTCCAGGGTGTCCGACGACTCGTGGCCGTGGCCTCCGGTGCAGACCAGCGCCTGCCCGGCGGTGAAGATACGCGGGCCACTCGCCCGGCCCGCCTCGATGGCGCGGCGCAGGGCGAAGTCGGCGTGGTCCTTCTCGGCGACGCACCGGACGGCGGTGACGCCGCAGTGCAGGGTGCGCCGGGCCCCGTCCGCCATGTAGAGGGCGAGCTCGTGCGGGGTGAACCCCTTGACGTTCTCCCCGCCCTGACCGGGCAGCGACAGCGACAGGTGGGTGTGCATGTTGACCAGCCCCGGTGTGAGGTAGGCGCCCTCCATGTCCAGCTCGGTGGCGCCGTCCGCCTGCCGCAGGACCTCCTCGCGAGGTCCTGCGAGCAGGATCCGCTCGCCCCTGACCAGAACCGCCGCGTCGGCGACCGGTTCCGCGCCGTCGGCCACCCGGCCGTCGGCCACGGTGCAGTTGACGATGACGACGTCACTCATCGGGCACCTCGACGCCGTAGATCTCCCGGGCGGCGGCCGGGGAGACGTATCCCTCGGCGACGTCCTGCCTGACCAGCTCGGGGTCACGGAGCCGGGGGGCGCCGTGCCCGCCGCCGCCGGCGGTGAGCAGCCTCACCCTGTCGCCGGCCTCGACCCTGGTCCGCCGGGTGCTGACCCGCTGCTCACGGTCGGTGCCGGGAAAAACGATCACCTGGTTGGGGTCGGGCTCCAGGCCGCCCTCCAGCGCCCAGGGCCTCGCCCTGGTCTTCTTGATCACCGACAGGAACTCGCCGGGGGTGACGAACCGGATGTCGCGCCGCAGGCCGACACCGCCGCGGAACCGCCCGGCGCCGCCGGAGTCCTCGCGCATCTCCATCCGCTCGAAGAACATCCCGGTCCGCGCCTCCAGCACCTCGATCGGGGTGATCCGGCCGGTGCTGCCCGAGACGTGGGTGGCGGCGTTCATCCCGTCGTGGGAGGGGGTCGCGCCCCAGCCGACCGGGTCGTTGTTGCTGACCGCGAACATCTGCCCGGTCTCGGGATGGACGCCGACCATCATGAAGCCCGGGACGTCCCCGCCGGAGGAGGCGGGCAGCCGGTCCGGCATCCCCTGCGCCAGCGCCTTCAGGATCAGCTCGACCGCGACGATGCCGGTCCAGAGGGTGAAGGTCGGCTGCGGGTAGACGGCGTGGAAGAGCGTGCCGGGTTCGGCCCGCACCCGCAGGGGGACCGTGGTGCCGAAGTTGGACGGCTCGTCCGGCGAGGTGAGCGACTTGAGGATGACCTTGCAGATCGCCTCGGTGGCGCCGAACGGCATGTTGATCGGGCCGCGCGTGGCGGGCGCCGAGCCGTCGAAGTCCACCGTGAACGTGCCGTCCGCGATGGTGACCGTGACCCGCATGAGGACCGGTTCGTCGGTGATGCCGTCGTCGTCCAGCCAGTCGGAGGCCGTCCACGACCCCTGCGGCAGCTCCGCGAGGGCGGCGCGGGTGCGCGCCTCGCCGTCCTCGACCATCCGCTGGACGGCGGCCTCCACGGTCGGGCGGCCGAACTTCTCCAGGATCTCCAGGAACCGGCGTTCACCGGTGCGCAACGCGGCGACCTGCGCGTTCAGGTCTCCGATCACCAGGTCCGGCATCCGCGAGTTGAACCTGATCAGCTCGATGATCTCCCGGTTCGGCCTGCCCTCCGAGAACACCTTGGTGCCGGGGAAGATCATCCCCTCCTGGTGCATGTCGGTGGAGTCCAGCACGTATCCCGGATCCTTGGCCCCGAGGTCCATCCAGTGCGCCCGCACGCAGAGGAACCCCACCAGCTCGGCACCCGTGAACACCGGGGCGAACAGCGTCGCGTCGTAGGCGTGCGCGGCGTTCCAGTAGGGGTAGTTCAGCAGCACCACGTCCCCCGGGCGCAGGTTCTCCCTGCCGACGTACTCCACCCCCTTGCGCAGGGAGAAGTCGTTGGCACCGAGGAAGAAGGTGAGCCCGGTGGCCTCGGCGATCAGCCGCAGGTCGGCGTCGTACATCGACATGCCGAAGTCGTGAACCTCGTAGATCACCGGGTTGAACGAGGTGCGGATCAGCGTGGCCCGCATCTCCTCGGCCGCCGCCAGCAGATAGCTGCGGACGACCTCGGCCGTGGCCCCGTCCAGTCGCTCGGTCATGACGCCTCCGTCAGTTTCACCAGGAGATAGCCGTGCTCGTCGACCTCGGCCCGCTGCCCGGAGGGCACCACGGTGGTCGAGGTTCCCTCGTCCACCAGGGCCGGGCCGTCGAAAACGTCACCGGGCTCCAGAAGGGCCCGGTCGTAGACGGCGAACGACGCCGTGCCGCGCGTGCCGAAGTCGTAGGCGTCCCTGTGCGAGAGCAGGGCCCGCGCCGCGTCGCCGTCGCCTCTCGGGCGCACCGGCAGCTCGGGCCGGTCGGTACGGCCGATGCCGCGTACCCGCAGGTTGAGGATCTGCAGCCGGTTGTCCATGGCGTGGCCGTACCGGGCCGTGTGGGTCTCCTCGAACGCCCGCCTGATCGCGTCCCTGTCGAGGTCGCGGCCCGCGGTGACGATGAGCGAGTGCTCCTGGCCCAGGTAGCGCAGCTCGAACTGACGCTCCAGGACCATGCGCGCGGCGGGCACCTGCTGCGCGGTCAGGGAGGCGACGGCCTCGGCCTCGACGCTCCTGAAGACCGCCTCCAGCCCGTCGAGGTCGGCGTCGTCGAGGGTGGCCGTCACCGTGCGGGAGAAGTCGTCGACGATGTCGGCGGTGAGCATGCCCCAGGCGGAGAAGCCGGACGGCGCGAAGGGCACGATGACCTCGCCGATCCCCATCTCCGCGGCCAGCAGCGGCGCGAGTAGCGGCCCGGCCCCGCCGAAGGCGAGCA
This sequence comes from Streptosporangium sp. NPDC006007, assembly GCF_040614315.1. Classification (NCBI taxonomy): domain Bacteria; kingdom Bacillati; phylum Actinomycetota; class Actinomycetes; order Streptosporangiales; family Streptosporangiaceae; genus Streptosporangium; species Streptosporangium sp. NPDC006007. Next base: position 64,788 of record NZ_JBEXUG010000005.1, read on the forward strand.
GCGAGAAGCCCCGGGGGTCGTGTCCCCGCTCGACCGTGATCTGCCGTACCGCGCCGACCGTCTTGGCCAGCAGCACGTCGAAGACCCCGGCCGCTGCGGCCTCCAGGCTCAGCCCGAGCGGGCCGGCCACCTGCTCGTCGAGTGCCGCGCGGGCGGCGTCGGCCCGCAGCTCCATGGTCCCGGCCAGGAACCGGCCGGGATCCACGTAGCCGAGGACGACCGCCGCGTCGGTGACGGTGGGGCGTGTCCCGCCCCGGCCGTAGCAGACCGGGCCGGGGTCGGCGCCCGCGCTCTGCGGGCCCACCTTGAGCAGTCCGCGCTCCAGCCACGCGATCGAGCCCCCTCCGGCCCCGATCGTGCGGATGTCGTAGGTGGGGATCAGCAGCGGGAAGTGTTCGAGCTGCGCCTCGTAGGCGGCCACCGCGGAGCCGTTCTCGATCACGCAGGCGTCCAGCGAGGTGCCGCCGATGTCGAAGGTGAGCAGGTCGCGGCGGCCGAGGGCGGCGGCGATGTGCGCGGCGCCGACGATTCCGCCCGCCGGGCCCGACAGCACCGTGTGCGTCGGGGAGGTCTTGGCCACCGCCGACGTCATGGAGCCGCCGCCGGACCGCATGATCAGGAACCGCCCGTCGAAGCCCCGCTCGGCGAGCCCCTTCTCCAGCCGGTCCACGTACCTTTCGAAGATCGGCCGGATGTAGGCGTCGAGGACGGTCGTGCTGGTCCGCTCGTACTCGCGGTACTCCCGGACGATGTCGGTGGAGACCGACACGGTCACGCCGGGGCAGGTCTCGCGGATGACGCGGGCGGCCTCGCGCTCGTGGGAGGGGTCGAGGAAGGAGTGCAGGAAGCAGAGGGCGATGGAGACCACGCCCCGCTCCTCCACCAGAACGCGGGCGGCCTCCCGGACCCCCTCGACGTCCAGTTCCTCCACCACCCGGCCCCGGTGGTCGAGCCGCCCCCGGACCCCGGCGGTGTGGCGGCGCCGTACCAGGCTCTCGGGGCGCTCGTACTGGAAGTCGTACATGTGGTCGGCGGGCACGTTGCCCCGGCCGACCAGGAACACGTCGCGGAAGCCCTCGTTGGTGATGATCCCCGTCGGCTCACCCCGCCGCTCCAGGACCGCGTTGAGGCCGAGGGTGGTGCCGTGGATGAAGAGCTCCACCTCGGACAGGTCGGTGCCGAGGGCGGTGACCGCGTTGAGCACCCCCTCCCAGGGGTGGGCGGGGGTCGTCGAGGCTTTCCTGAAGCGCACCTCGTGGGTACGGGTGTCCAGCTCCATCGCGTCGACGAAGGTGCCGCCGATGTCGACGGCCAGCCGGATGTGCTTCGGGTCGGGCATGTCTGGTGTCACCTTTCGATCAGCGCGGGGATCTCGGCGGCGCGGTGGCAGGCGACCCGGCTCGCGCCGTGAGGGCGGAGCTCCTGCTCCCGCTCCCGGCATTCGGCGGTCGCGAAGGGGCAGCGCGGCGCGAGGGCGCACCCATCGGCGGCGTCCGCCTCCTCCAGGTCCTTGGTCAGCTCGACCCGGGGTCCGGTGAAACCGGCGCCCAGACTGGGGGCGCCGGACAGCAGCGCCCGGGTGTAGGGGTGGCGCGGGTTGCCGAAGACCTCGTCGACCGGGCCCTCCTCGACGATCCGCCCCAGGTAGAGCACCACGATCCGGTCGCAGAACCCGCGCACGGTGGCCAGGTCGTGGGAGATGAGAACCGATCCGCGCGAGCGGTCGCCGCTCACCTCGGCGATCACCTTCAGGATCTGCGCCTGCACGGTGACGTCGAGCGCGGAGGTCGGCTCGTCGAAGACGATGAGGTCGGGGTCGCCCACGAGCGCGCGGGCGATGCCGATCCGCTGCGCCTGGCCGCCGGAGAGCTCGTGCGGGCGCCGCCGCAGGATCGACGGGTCCAGCTCCATGCGCTCCAGCACCCGGGCGACGCGGACGGCCACCTCCCCGGCGGGCACCCCGGCGGCGCGCAGCGGCTCCCCGATCGCGTCCTCCACGGTACGGCGCGGGCTGAGCGACCCGACGGGGTCCTGGAAGACCATCTGGGCGCGGGTGCGCAGCCGGCGCAGCTTTCTGCCCCGCACCCGGGAGAGCGTACGGCCGGCCACCTCGACGTGGCCCCGCGAGGGGGCCACCAGGCCGAGCATCAGCCGGGCCAGGGTGCTCTTGCCGCACCCGCTCTCCCCGACGACGCCGAGGGTCTCCCCCGCGGCGACGCTGAGGCTGACCCCGCGCAGCGCGTGGTGACCGCCGCCGCCGAACCGGCTGCGGTAGACGACGTGCGCGTCCTCCACCCGCAGGACCTCCCCGCCGTCCCCGGCGTCCCCGCCGTCCCCGCCTTCCCCGGCGGACGTCCGGGAAGGCGAGGCCGGGGCGGCGGGCTCGACGACCGGGCCGGAGCGGGGGTGGAGGCAGGCGACCCGCCAGTCGTGCGCGAGATCGCCGGTCACCGGGCGTTCCCGCGTGCACGGTTCGGTCGCGTGCGCGCAGCGCGGCGCGAACGGGCAGGAGGACGGCGCCCGCCGGAGCAGCGGCATCGAACCCCGGGTGACGGCCACCGGCCGCCCGTCGATGTCGGGCACCGACCGCAGCAGCGCCCGCGTGTAGGGATGCGCGGGCTCGTTCAGCACCTGGGCCGCGGGCCCGGTCTCCACCACGGTGCCCGCGTACAGCACCACGACCCGGTCGCAGATCTCGGCGATCGAGGCGAGGTCGTGGGAGATCAGCAGGACCCCGCGTCCCTCGGCGTTCGCGGCGAGCCGGAACCGGCCCAGGATCTCCCTGGTGAGGGTCACGTCCAGCCCTGTGGTGGGCTCGTCGGCGATCAGCAGACCGGGGGCGCACCCCGTGGCGAGCGAGATCATGACCCGCTGCGCCATCCCGCCGGAGAGCTCGTGCGGGTACGCGGCCAGGCGCCGCCTCGGGCTCCGGATGCCGACCGACTCCAACAGCTCGGCCGCGGTCTCCCCCGCCTCACCGGAGGTCATGGCCCGGTGGGTGACCAGCCGGTCGACCAGCTGGCGGCCGACGGTACGGGTCGGGCTGAGCGCGCCGCGCGGGTTCTGGAAGCAGATCGCGGCGCCCTTCCCCCGGAACGCCTCCAGCTCGGAACGGTCCATCCTCAGCACGTCGGCGCCCTCGAAGAGCACCCGTCCGGTCGCCTGAGAGCCGCCGGGCAGCAGGCCGACGACGGAGCGGGCCACCATGCTCTTGCCGCCGCCGCTCTCCCCGACCAGGCCGACGACCTCGCCGGCGTCGACCCGCAGGTCGACCCCGCTCAGCGCGGCCACCTCCCGGCCCGGCCGGCGGATCACCACAAACAGGTCCTCGATGGACAGAAGCGTCATCGTCCGTCACCTTCCGGTGGAGTCGGCGCGTTCCTGCAGGCCCTCACCGAGGAGGCTGAAGCCCAGGACGCAGATGAGCAGGAAGAGGCCGGGCGGCACCGAGGTCCACCATCGGCCGGCGACGACGTCGCCGGTGCCGAGGCTGATCATCGCGCCCCACTCGGCGGTGGGGACCGGCACCCCGAGTCCGAGGAAGGAGAGGCCCGCCAGCGTGAGCATCGCCCAGCCGCAGTTCAGCGGTGCGATGACGCGCACGGGGGTGAGGCTGTTGGGCAGCACGTGCCGCCAGAGCACGACCCAGGACGACGAGCCCGAGGTGCGGGACGCCTCCACGAAGGGCAGCTCCCTGACCGAGCGCACCTCGGCCCGGACCAGCCGGGCGTAGGCGGGCGCGTTCACCAGGGCGATGACCGCGACCAGGTTGGCCGTGCCGCCGCCGAGCAGCGCGGCCACCGCGAGGGCCAGGATGAAGGTGGGAAACGCCTGGAAGACGTCGAGCACCCGCATCAGCACGTCGTCGGCCCAGCCACCCCGGTAGCCGGCGACCAGGCCGACCAGGCTGCCCGCGACGACGGCCACGGCGACGGCCGCGACCGCGATGCCGAGGTCGAGCCGGGCGGCGTGCAGGGCCCGGCTCCAGACGTCCATCCCGTTGAGGTCGGTGCCCAGCGGGTGGGCGCCGCCCGGCGGGGCGAGAGACGCGGCGGGGTCGATCTGCTCAGGACCCCAGGAGCTGAGCAGCGGCGCGAACAGGGCCGCCAGCACGACCAGGATCAGTACGGCCGAACCGGCCGTGATCAGGGACGACGCGAACCGGCCGCCCCCGCCGGTCTCCCGGACTCGTGCCACCTCGGCCATCAGATCCTCACTCTCGGGTCGAGGATCGCGTGGACCACGTCGGCGATCAGGAAGACCACCACGTAGAACAGCGCGATCACGAGCACCGACGCCTGCACGACCGGGTAGTCCCGGTAGAGCAGGCCCCTCAGCGCCCACTGGCCGAAGCCCTGCCAGGAGAAGACGTACTCCACGAGCACGGTCGAGCCGATGGCGAAGCCGAACACCAGGGCCGCCAGGGCGGGCAGCCGTACCAGGGCGGCGCGCAGCAGGTAGCCGCGGAGCAGCAGCCGGTCTCGCAGCCCGTGCGCGGCGGCGGCGGTGTACGCCTCGGAGCCCAGCACCTCCAGCGCCGAGGCCCGGACGCTCCGCAGCAGCGGCGCGACGATGACGATCACCAGCGTGGCCACCGGCAGCATGAGGTGTTCCAGCGCGGAGACGAACGCCGGACCGTTGGCCGTCAGGGCCGCGTCGAGCAGGTCGGCGCCGGTGAGCAGGCTCAGCTCGGTGTCGGGGTCGACGCGTCCGCTGGGCGCGGGGGCCCAGCCGAGGCCGTTGTAGACGACCAGGACCAGCACCAGGCCGAGCCAGAACTCCGGGACGGAGTTGCCGATCAGGGCCGCGACGCGGACGGTGTGGTCGCCGAACCGCCCGGCGTGCCGCGCCGACCAGATGCCGAGCACGGTGGCCACGACGAGCGCGACGGCCAGCGAGATGACCACGAGTTCCATGGTCGGCCCGATCCGCACGGCCATCTCGGAGCCCACCGGGGCACCGCTCTGGATCGAGGTGCCGAAGTCGCCGGTGAACAGTCCCCCCAGATAGTCGAGGAACTGCCGCCACAGGGGCTGGTCGAGCCCGAACCGCGCCCGGGCGGCCGCCGCGTCGGCCTCGGTGGCGTTGGGCCCGAGGATGGTCCGGATCGGGTCACCCGGCAGAACCCTGACGAGCAGGAAGGTCAGGACGGCCACCCCGGCGAGCACCGGGACGAGCTGGAGCAGCCGGGTGAGGAGGAAGCGGAGGATACGCATGACTCACGTGGCGATGTTCAGGTGGCGCAGCCGGGCGAGCCCGTCCATCGGCTGGACCCAGCCGGCCACCTCCTCACGCACCGGGAGGGTGAAGTTGGGCTGGCAGATCATGATCCACGGTATGTCCTCGGCCAGGATCTCCTGCACGCGCAGCCACAGCTTGGCGCGCTCGGCCTCGTCGACGACGGTGTGCGACCGCTTGAAGATCTTCTCGATCTCGGGGTTGCCGTAGTTGGAGTAGTTCAGGTTGGCGCCCTTGGTGAGGCTCGTACCGAGCATGTACTCCACGTCGTTGACCCAGAGCTCACCCACCGTGATCTGCAGCGGGATGTTCCTCTTCTCCCGGCGGCCGGCCAGCGTGGCGGGGTCGAGCGGGCTCAGTCTCAACTCGATGCCGGCCTTCCCGGCCTCGCTCTGCACAAGCACCGCGAGCTGCTGCTCCTCCTCGTTGTCGGCCTGGAAGACCAGCTCGGAGCCGACCTGGCCCTTGCCCGCGTCCGCCAGGGTCTGCTTGGCCTTGGCCAGGTCGTGGGTGTAGGGGTAGCCGGTCTCGGAGTAGCCGGGCATGTCCAGCGGGACGACGCTCCTGGACGGCCTGGCGTCGCCGCCGTAGACGTTGGCGATGATCTGCTCGTACGGCACGGCGTAGGCGAGCGCCCTGCGCACCGCGGGGTCGTCGAAGGGGGCGGTGGTCATCGACATCTGGATGGTGACCTGGCTGTTGCTCGGCGCGGAGATGACCTTGACGCCCTTGGTGGTCTTGAGGTCCTTGATGTCGCGGCGGCCGATGCCGAAGGCGATGTCGATGTCGCCGTTCTGCAGCTGGAGACGCTGGTTGGCGGCCGCGGGCACCACGGTGAGCCGGATCCTGGGGGCCTTGGCGCCGTCCGGGCCCGGGTAGGCCGGGTTGGCCGCCAGCACGATCTCCTGTCCCTGGGTGGCCTTCTCCACGTTGAAGTAGCCCCCGTTCGGGGCGTTCTTGGCGAACCACTCCTTGGCCCAGGGGTCGTCGGCGGTGGCGTGCCTCTTCGCCTCCTCGGAGTCGAAGACGTACAGCGAGATGGCCTGGATCTGGCGGGTCAGCGCGCTGGGGAACGCCTGCCGGAACCGCACGGTGTAGTCGTCCACCACCTCGACCTGGTCGGCCTCGGTGAGCCCGATCAGCCGGTAGACGCCGGCGACGTTGGCCTGCGCGGCGAAGGCCCGGTCCTTGGACCACTTGACGTCCTTGGCGGTCATCTCGTTGCCGCCGGCGAATTTGACGCCCCTGCGCAGCTTGAGGGTCCACACCTTGTTGTCGGCGTCGGGCTCGAAGGACTCGGCGAAGGTGGGGGCGATGGCCGAGGTGTCGAGGATCTGACCGCCGTCCACCGCGGTGACACCGTAGTCGATCATGTAGGGGAAGACGTTCTTGTGGAGCATCAGTGCGGTCAGGTCGAACCCGACGAAGTCCTGGTCCCAGCTGCTGGGATAGCCGCTCACCGCGATCCGGAGCGTCGAGGCGGCGGGGCCCTGCGAGGAGCCGCCCGAGCCGCCGGTGCCGGTGCCGGCCGCGCATCCACTCGCGAACAGCAGGGCGACGCCGCCGCCGAGCTGGAGCACGGAACGGCGGGACAGCGCCGGGGACCCCGAACCGTCCGGGCGGGAGAAGGCGGGCATGGCAGTCCTCCAGAGGCCGCGAAGAGTTGGGCCGCGCGGTGAGCGGTTCGCTTCCGTCCGCGCCCCACCCGCACCCACATATGTCGCTTGTTCTATCAGACATGAGTTTTGTGAACAAGAGACAACCTCTTGTTCACTCGTAAAATCGCTGATCAGAAGGGAGAAAAGACACCCCTTACATCGCACGCCAGCGGCTTGTTCACCAAATTTCACAGATGCTTAGGGTGGGATCGATCACACATCCCGCGGGGGCGCCGTTACCCGGAGTCCGCGCTCCGGCCCGTGGAGACATCCCTGGTGGACGGGGTAGGAAACCGGGTGTGAACCGTTCGCGGGGTCTCACCCCCGAGCCGGAGGATCCGCGGGACGAGCCGACGCCCGGCGTCCCGGGCCCTCCGCCGTCCCCGGACACCTCCTCGGACACCTCGGGGGCTGCCTCTGGGAGAGCCCCGGGGGAGGTCGCCAGGACCGGCGGCGCCCGCGTGCCCGGTACGCCGCCTCGGCCCAGCGGGCCGCCGGCCGGGCATCGGCGCGGCCGCAGGGGGGCGGAACCGGGTTCGCTCGACCGGCCCTACAGCGCCCTCAACCTGCGGCTTCTGCTGGCCTCCTACGGATTCGTGGCGTTCACGGCCCTGGCCGTCCTCGCGTTCACCATGAGGCTCTGGCCACTGTTCCACCTGAACTGCGCACTGGCCGCCGTCGCCCTGGCCAACGCGGTCGTGGTGGCGGTACGGCGTCACCGGCGAGGCGGCCACCACTCACTGTTCGAGTAACCCGCGCGCCGGGCACTCGTCTCCGGGTCAGGCGTCGGCGCCCAGCCAGAGGTCGGGGCCGAAGACCTCGTAGTGGATGTCGCGGGCCGCCACGCCCGCCCCGACCAGTTGGGCACGCGCCTCGCGCATGAAGGGCAGCGGGCCGCAGAGGTAGGCGATCGCTCCCTGGGGAAGCTCGACGTCGGCCAGGGCCATGCGTCCGGGCAGGGCGTCCCCCCGGGCTCCGTCCTCGTACCAGAAGACCCGTCCGGCCTCGGGCAGCGCGTCGACGAGCCGCTCCATGTCCCGGCGGAGCGGATGGTCGGCCGGGGAGCGGTCGGCGTGCAGCAGCAGTACGCGGCGGGGGGAGCCGGTGGCGGCCAGATGCTCCAGGATCGCGGCGATCGGGGTGCAGCCGATGCCCGCGGAGACGAGCACGAGCGGCGCGTCACCGTCGGAGAGGGCGACGTCGCCGAAGGGCGCCGACAGGGTCAGCTCGTCCCCCGCCCGTACGGTCTCGTGCAGCAGGGTGGACACCTCGCCGTCGGGCGTGTCCCCGCCGCGCACCCGCTTGACGGTGATCTTGCGCAGTCCGTCCCAGCCCGTACCGGACAGCGTGTACTGGCGGAGCTGGTGCACGCCGTCGGGCATCCGCACCCGGACGCTGACGTACTGGCCCGGTTTGGCGGACGGGACCGGGCCGGCGCCGGTCGGGCTCAGCAGGAAGGAGACCACGTCGGGCGTCTCCTCACGGCGCTCAACGACCCGCCACCGCCGCCAGGTGCGCCCGCCCTCGGCGCCGGCCTCGGCGTAGATGCGGGCCTCCAGGGCGATCAGCGCGCCGGCCATCAGCCAGTACACCTCGTCCCAGGCCGCGGTGACCTGCGGGGTGGCCGCGTCGCCGAGCACCTCGGCGATCGCCCCGAAGAGATACTTGTGCACGATGACGTACTGGTCGTCGGTGACGCCGACGGCGGTGTGCTTGTGGGCGATGCGGGCGAGCAGCCGGTCGGGGCGCTCGTCGGGCCGCTCCAGCAGGGCGACGGCGAACGAGGCGATGGAACCGGCGAGGGCCCTGCGCTGTTCACCACTGGCCTGGTTACCCCGGTTGAACATGCCGTCGAGCAGTTCCGGGCGCTCGGCGAACATCGTGGAGTAGAACCTCTCGGTGATGGTGTCGAGCGACGCGCCGATGACAGGCAGCGTGGCGCGGATGATCCCGGCGGATTCCGCGGACAGCATGTGACCTCCAGAGACGGGGTGGAAGGAGAGGCGTGAGGATAATTTGCATCTCACATGCATATTAAAGTCCCCGTGGCGATCTTCCCGGAGGGCCCAAAGTCGCCTCCTTTAGGGCCGAAAGTCATTTAACGCAACAGGAGTGAGACAAGTGCCGGACCGGTGGGCGACACCACCAGGGAGTCGACCGTGACCGGGTCGAGCGAGGCGCAGAACGCCTCCCGCGCCTCGGCCAGCACCGCCCGGAGCCGGCAGGCGGCCCGCAGCGGGCACGGCGGGGCGTCCTCGCAGCCGACCACGTCGCCCATGCCCTCAAGCTCGCGGACGATCCCGCCGACCGACGCGCGGTGCCCCGCCCCGGTGAGCCGCAGCCCGCCCCCGCGCCCCCGCCTGGCCTCCACCAGCCCCAGCTCGCTCAGCCGCGCCACCGCCTTCGCCGCGTGCGTGTACGGCACCGCGAGCGCCTCGGCCACCGAGCGCGTCGTCAGCAGCTCGCTGTCGTCCGCCACGGCGAGCCTCATCACGATCCGGAGCGAGATGTCGGTGAAAACGGTCAGGCGCATGCCCTCACGGTAAGCCGTCACACGTACAGTCCCCACTCTCACGAGCTCCCCCGGGACCGGACCCACGGTGTCAACCATCGCATCTCGGAGCCGGCCGGTGCCTCCATCGAGCAGCCGGAGGTCACCCGTGAGGGCAGGGCCTCGGTCGCCGCCCTGGCCTGCCAGCGGCCCGGGCAGCGGTCCCGGCTGATCTACCGGATTCATCGCCACCGGCGGCGCAGGGGCGAAGCGGCGAGCTTCACCTGGCGCGACTACCGGGACCTGATCGTCATGGCCCATGTGCAGCCCGGCGCGCCGATCGTGCTCGCCTGGGACAATCTGAACCGGCACATATGCCCGGAGATGCGACGGTTCATCGCCGACAACGGTGACGGGCTGCGGGTCTTTCGGTTGCCGTCGGACGCTCCCGACCTCAATCCGGTGGAGGGCATCTGGTCACTGTTGAACCGTGGCGGGCCGGCCAACCTCGCCGCGGCAGGCCTGGATCACCTGGTGCGTGTGATCGAGGAAATCCCCTCCAGGGATCCGCCACCACTCCCGAAGTAGTTCTCAGGAAGGCCGACCACCCGAGAGGGTAACCGGCAGTTGAAGCAGCCCGTGACTACGGAAGGACCGCTGCCAGGAGAGTTCTTCGATGGGCACGGACGCCGCCAGGCCCGGGAAACGGCGCACTAAAGTACTGATCGCAATCTGCGCCTCGGCACGCGCCAATGAGGCACCAAGGCAGTAGTGAACACCGAACCCGAACGCCAGGTGCTGATTACCCGGATTCCGGAGGATAAAGTCGTCTGGATTGACAAAGGCCGTCTCGTCTCGCCCGGCACAGGCGAGGGACAACAGCACGGTGTCACCCGCCGAAATGGTGACGCCGGCGATCTCGATGTCTTCGACGGGAAAACGGCGGATGGCATACGGCGTCGGTGTCAGGAAGCGCAACACCTCCTCCACAACAGGCCCCACAAGGCCCGGATCACCGCTTAGCGCGTCCAGGTACTCGGGCTGACACAGCAGGGCGAAGGCACCGTTACCGATGAGATGCACGGTGGCCTCATACCCCGCCCAAAGAATCAAGAAGGCGAGAGAGGTCATCTCCTTTTCACTGAGACGGCCCTCCTTATCCCGGGCGGCGATCATGGCCGACACGAGGTCATCGGCGGGCTTGACACGCTTATCGGCGATCAGACGCGTCAGGAATCGACTCATGCGCTCAACCGCCTCTCTCGCCTGAGCCGGCCTGCCGGGATCCGGTGCGATCAACATCGTCGTCCAGCGCCGGAACATGTCCCCGTCCTCGACGGACACCCCCAAGAGCTTTCCGATCACCATAAGCGGCAGGGGTACGGCAAGCGCAGTCATCAGATCGGCCCGACCACGAGATGCGACGGCATCGAGCAACTGGTCGGTGGCCAGCTGGATATAGGGTTTCAGCCCCTCGACGCGTCGTGCAGTGAAGGCGCCGGAGACCAGCCGCCGGATCCGCGCGTGGTCTGGGCCGTCCATATTAAGCAGGTTGGCGTCCAGAACGGGCGGGAGCCGAAACCCTCTGTAACCACCCCGGGAGTGAGTCCTGTCAAGCGATAGACGCGGATCGCTCAGTGCGGCCCTCACCTCGGCGTAACGCGTCACCAACCACACCGGCGAGCCGTCAGGGGTCGTGGTCCGCAGCACGGGGCCCGTCTGCCGCCACAGAGCGTATGACGGATACGGGTCGGCCATGAAAATCGGATCATTGGTCAACCCGAACGAAGCGTCTACATGAGTGTCATCGCTCATCTGGACTCCTCGGCGGCCTCGGCCTCAACAGTTCCTCGCGTCCGATCACCAGCCCGTACGGCAGCAACGATCGGTGAACCGGCAAAGGCCCGGGTGCCCCTGAGCAGCCATACGACCTCCTGAGACATAGCTGTCTCTCCCGTTTTACCGGATGCTCCCCACTCTGGCACCGTAAAGTTCGCGTCTACGGCTCTCGCCCGCAGGGCGGTCGCAAGCATGTCCGCTTCGACCACGGCGGCGCACTCCAGCCCGATCTCGGATACCCGTCAAGCCAGGTCAGGCCCGGTTATCCTCCGGCATGGGCGGTGGATCGGAGACCCGGAGGGCGGAGGAGAATCGGGGATGTGGAACGGATCAATCCGAGCGGGCGTCGCCGGCAACCCCTCGACCGCGCGCCGATGCCGCCGGAGAAGCGCCGACGCGGCGGGGTGCCCGGTGCCGGGATCGCCGTGGCGGCGGACGGGGGCCGGGGATGCTGAGACTGGACCGGCTGGTGAACGTCCTCGGCGGGTACGGGGCCCGGCTCTGCTCCGCTCCGGCGTCGCGGGAGGTGGGGCTGCGCAGCGTGGTGGTGCACGATCCGACCGACCCCCGCCCGGCGACCGGTGACGTGTTCCTCGCGGTCGGCGTGGACTCGGCGTCCGACGCCGTACGCCTGGCCCGGTCGGCGCGGGCCGCCACGGTGCTGGTGCGCGGGAGTCCGCCGCTGGAGGAGAACGCCCTGGCGGACGCCCGCGACGGCGGGATCGCCGTACTGCTGGTGGAACCGGAGGTGTCCTGGAGCCAGCTCTTCGGCGTGGTGTACGGCCTGGTGCTCGAAGGGCGTGAGACCGAGGCCGGGCGGGGGCCGACCGATCTGTTCGCCTTCGCGGACATGCTCGCGGCCGAGATCGGCTCCGCGGTGACGATCGAGGACCAGATGTCGCGCGTCCTGGCCTACTCCGGCTCGCAGCAGACCTCCGACCCGGTCCGGCTGGAGACGATCCTGGGCAGGCGGGTGCCGGACGCCATGCGCCGGCTGCTCCAGCGCAAGGGCGTCTTCGCTCACCTGGCGACCTCCGACGAGCCGCTGTTCGTCGACCCGTCGCCCGAGCACGGCCTCAGGGGCCGCATGGTGGTCGCCGTGCGCGCCGGGCGCGAGCTGCTGGGCTCGATCTGGGTCGAGTGCGAACGCCCGCTGTCCGACACGCGGCGGATCGTCCTGGGCGACGGGGCACGGGCGGTGGCGCTGCACCTGCTCCGCTCCCGGGTCAGCGCGGATCTGGAACGCCAGGTGGAGTCCGACCTCGTCATCCGGCTGCTGGAGGGTACGGCCGACGCGCCGTCGGTGATCAGCAGGCTCGGCCTGCCCCGGGGACGGTTCCGGGTGATCGCGCTCCAGGCGCACATCGCCGCGGAGAGGCACGCCGCGGTCCTGCTGGCCTTCGAACGCGCCACCACGGGCTTCGGCTGGTCACGGCCGGGACGGAGCACGCTGTTCGGCAACACCCTCTACACGCTGCTGCCCTGCGACAACGACGCCACGCCGGCCCGCGACTGGCTCGCCGCGATCGTGAACGTCCTGCCCCGGCGGGTCACCGTGTTCGCCGGCGTCGGCGGGGCCGCGGACCCCGTCCAGCTCCCGGCGAGCAGACAGGAGGCCGACGAGAGTCTCGCCCTGCGGGCGGGACGGTCCGGCGGCCCCCTGGCGGTCGTCTACGACGAGTCGTGGGACGAGATCCTGCTGCAACGTCTCCGGGCCGCCGCCTCGGCGGGACGCGCCCCCACCCGGGGGCCGGTCGCCGAGCTGAGCCGGCACGACGCCGAGCACGGCACCCACCACATCGCGACGCTGCGCGCCTGGCTGGAGGCCCAGGGGGACCTGCCCGTCGCCGCCGACCGCCTCGGCGTCCATCCGAACACCATCCGCTACCGGCTCAGGAAGATGGCCGAGATCACGGACCTGCGGCTCGAACTGCCGGAGAAACGGCTGGCGATGATCATCGCACTGGCCGCGGGCCAGGACAGACAGCCCTGACCCCCGCCCCCTCACCCGCGCCCCTCTGTCGATACGGTCTGTCCGGGCCGTCCATCGAGGCCGTTCGGCGGCATTTATCAGGCTATTCGGTCGGGCCGTCTGTCGAGGCCGGACAGAGCCCCCTCTGTCGCTTGTCCAAAGCGGACAAACCGTTCGCCGCCCTTACCGGTGATGCTCGTATCACGCGGGCGACGCCCGCCACAGGCGGCGATTTCGGAGCGGAGAAGTGGTCATGGGTATCGACGGTGGACCGCGCACGGCGGTGGTGATCGGCGCCGGTGTGGTGGGGCTGTCCACCGCGTGGTTCCTGCAGGAGCGCGGTGTGGACGTCACCGTCGTCGATCGGGACGGCGTGGCCTCGGGCGCGTCGTGGGGCAACGCGGGCTGGCTCTCCCCGGGACTGGCCATCCCGCTGAACGAGCCCGGGATCCTCCGTTACGGCCTGCGCTCCCTCCTCGACCCGAGCGCCCCGCTGCACGTGCCCGCCACCCCCGATCTGAAGCTCTGGTCCTTCCTCACCCGGTTCGCGGTGAACTGCACCTGGAAGTCCTGGGGCCGGGCCGTACAGGCCAACCTCCCGTTCAACGAGGAGTGCCTGGAGGCGTTCGACGTGCTGACGTCCAACGGCGTCGAGGCACCCACGGTCGAAGCCCCGATCATGGCCGCGTTCAAGACCCCCCGGCAGGCCGTGGCCCTCCTGCACGAGCTCCAGCGGATCAACCGGTCCGGGCTGCACATCGACTACACCGCCTTCGAGGGCGACGACCTCCGCAAGCAGGCGCCGCAGCTCTCCCCCGGCGCGACGGCCGGGATCCGGCTGGACGGGCAGCGCTACGTCGACCCCGGAGGGTTCACCCACTCGCTGGCCCAGTCGGTCATCGCCCGGGGCGGCACGGTCAGGTCCGGCTTCCCGGTGACGGCGGTGGACGACGACTCCACCAGCCTCACCGTCCGGTCGAGCACCGGAGACTCCGTCACGGCCGACGCCGTCGTCCTGGCCACCGGCGCCTGGCTGAACGGCCTCGGCGAGTCCTGGGGCGTCCGCGTCCCCGTGCGCGCCGGGCGTGGTTACTCGTTCACCGTACCGACCGACGAACCCGTGTCCGGGCCGATCTACCTGCCCGCCGTACGGGTGGCCTGCACGCCGTACCAGGGCAAGCTGCGGGTGGCCGGAACGATGGAGTTCCGTGACGCCGACGCCCCGCTGTTCCCGAGACGCGTCGACGCGATCATCAAGTCCGCCCGGTCGCTGCTCACCGGCGTCTCGTGGGAGGAGCGCACCGACACCTGGGTCGGCCCCCGCCCCGTCACCCCCGACGGCCGGCCGCTGATCGGAGCCACCAACGCCCCGGGCCGGTTCGTCGCCGGCGGGCACGGCATGTGGGGGCTCACCCACGGCCCGGTCACCGGGCGGATGCTCGCCGAGCAGATCACCACCGGAAAGCAGCCCGCCGCCCTGCGGGACTTCGACCCCACCCGCTGACCCCGGCACACCGGATCCGGCGTGGTGCCCGGCACACCTCGCCACGCCGAATCCCACCGGGATCAGCGAAGGCCCTGATGTTCTCCGGCGAGACGGGGAGGCGGCGCCCCGGGGAGCCCCGCGTCCGGATCACGGTGACGCCGGGACACGGCGACCAGCACGGCGGCCGCCCGCCCCGGGTTGCGCAGGACGCGGAGCGGCAGGTCGGCCAGCCAGAGCACGTCTCCCCGCCCGAAGCGCCGGCGCCCGCCGTCCAGGCCCTCGGCCTCGAACTCCCCCTGCTCCACGACGACGATCGCGTCCCGCCATTCGGACTCGTCGTAGTCGGCCGAGAAGCCGGGCGCCAGGACGATCCGCCGGAGCTCGAACGCGCTCGGCGGCTGTTTGCCGAGAAAGGGGAGCCGGCCGGGATCGTCGTTCATGTTCACCAATCGCCTCTCCGTCTCCCCGTGGATGGTGACCTGGGACCACAGCCCGGCTGACACGTATGACGGACGCCGGGTGTGAAACTCATCGTTCACCGCGCGACAGACCGGGCCGCCGGCCGCCCGGTGAGCCGCCCGCACGGCGAGGGGGGACCACATCGGCCCCGCCTCCGGTAGGGCAAGGCGGGAGATGCGTCGCCGGACGGCCGGATGAGACGGTGCGGAAATGAGGAACAGCTGGCGTCACCACCGCGCCCGCACGCCCCGGAAACCGTGGCCGCACGGCCGGCGAGCGAACCTGAGAGGTGCCCGCATGCGTCCCTTCCGGATCGAAATCCCGCAGGCCGATCTCGACGATCTGCACCGGAGGCTCGCCGCGACCCGCTGGCCGAGTGAGATGCCGGACGTCGGCTGGGAGCGGGGCGTGCCCCTGGGATATCTCAGGGAGCTCACCGACTATTGGCGGACGACCTACGACTGGCGGGCCGCCGAGGAGCAGCTGAACCGGTTCCCCCAGTTCGTCACCGAGATCGACGGGGTGAACGTGCATTTCCTGCACGTCCGGTCGCCGGAGCCGGCTGCCCTGCCTCTGATCCTGACGCACGGCTGGCCCGGCTCGGTCGCCGAGTTCCTCGACGTGATCGGGCCGCTGACCGACCCCGGCGCTCACGGCGGCGACCCCGCCGACGCGTTTCACCTGGTCATCCCATCGATTCCCGGGTACGGACTCTCCGGCCCCACCGGCCGGACCGGCTGGGACGTCCCCCGGGTCGCGCGCGCGTGGGCGACGCTCATGCGTCGTCTCGGTTACGGCCGGTACGTCGCGCAGGGCGGAGACTGGGGTTCGCCGATCTCCCTGCAACTCGGGCTCGCGGACCCCGGGCACGTCGCCGGTGTGCACGTCAACATGCTCGTGACGTTTCCCCCCGAGGACTTCACCGGCCCGGCGGACCTGGACGACGCCGATCGGGCACGGCTGGAGCACGCGGGAGAGTTCGCACAGGACGGGCTGGGCTGGCAGCGGATCCAGTCCACCCGCCCGCAGACCCTGTCCTACGCGCTGACCGACTCACCGGTCGGGCAACTCGCCTGGATCGTGGAGAAGTTCAGGGAGTGGACGGATTCGGGGAAGGCGCCGGAGGACGCGGTGAACCGCGACAGGCTGCTGACCAACGTCATGATCTACTGGCTCACCGCGACCGCGGGATCGAGCGCCCAGCTGTACTACGAGTCCGCCCGCCTCAGCCTCGACTTCGCGAGAACGTGGGGTGGGCCGTGGCCGCTCACCGTGCCGGTCGGGGTGGCGGTCTTCCCGGCGGACGCCACTCGCCCCATCCGGGCCTTCGCCGAGCGGGCCGTCCCCACGATCACCCGCTGGACCGAGTTCGATCGCGGCGGTCACTTCGCCGCCATGGAGCAGCCCGGACTGCTGGTCGGCGATGTGCGGGCGTTCTCCCGGACGCTGCGATGACAGGCCGCGCGATCGCTCAGGGCGGCCGGTGTCACCCGGCCGCGCTCCCTGCCACGGTCCCGGCCCCGGACGCGACCCCGCCCCCACCGGCACGCGACCGTTCCTGACCGCTCGTCAGCAGATGGAAGGATCCCGATGCGCGTCCTCTTTCTCACCGTCGCCGACAAGTCACACCTGCACATAGCGGCCCCGCTGGCATGGGCGCTCCAGACAGCGGGGCACGAGGTGTGCGTGGTCGGCCAGTCCGGCCTGGCAGACGTCATCACCCCCACTGGCCTCACCGGCGTGGAACTGGGGGAACCGGAGGAGGTCCGGCTGACCTCACGGATGAACGAGAAGGAACCGGAGAGGGAGCGCGATCCGGGGCAGGAGCCGGACGTGCGAGCGGCGGCCGGGGATGCCTCGAAACAGCCGGTCGGCGACGCCCCCGAGCATGGGCATCGGCGCAATCCGCGGCAGAGCGACTACGCCGGGGACGACCCGGGCGCCGAGTTCGAGTCGCTGGTCACGAACCTTTTCCCGGTCATGTGCCCGGACCCCCTCTTCGACGACCTGGTGGACTTCGCCCGCGCGTGGGAGCCGGATCTGGTGATCTGGGACATGCTGACCTACGCCGGCCCGGTGGTGGCACGCGCCGGCGGCGCGGCGCACGCCCGCCTGCTGCTGGCCACCGACGGGGTGGGGCAGCTGTGGTCGGCGATACCGGAGAAACTGAGGGGCTCCGGCGGCCCGCTGTACAACTGGCTGGAGCCGAAGCTGGAGCGGTTCGGCTGCGACTTCGGCGAGGACATGGCGGTCGGCCAGTGGACCATCGACCCCATGCCCTGGTGGACGTACCACCCCGCGGGCATTCACTACCTCCCGATGCGGCATCTGCCGTTCAACGGCCCCGCCATGGCTCCGCGGTGGCTGTACGACAAGCCCGCCCGCCGGCGGGTCTGCATCACCCTCGGCAACTCGCACCGCGACGCCGGTCGGGTCGAGGCCCCGGTCGGCACGCTCATCGAGGCGGTGGACGGCCTCGACATCGAGGTGATCGCCACCTTCGGCGCCCAGCAGGTCGATCCGCTGCCAAGCCTGCCGGACAACGTGCGTACGACCAGCTTCGTCCCGCTGAACGTGCTGCTGCCGTCCTGTTCGGCGATCATCCACCACGGCGGTGCCGGAACGTTCGCCGGCGCGGTCGAGCACGGGGTTCCGCAGCTCATCGTGCCCAGCACCTGGTGGAGTGAGAAGTGGTACGGCCCCGTGGCGATGGCGAACGGGCTTCAGGAGCGCGGCGCGGGCATATACGTGTGCGACTCCGATCGGCTGACCGCCGACAGGCTGCGCGACAACCTCGTCCGGGTGCTGGAGGAACCGTCGTTCGGGGAGAACGCCGCCCGACTTGGTACGGAGGTGAGGGGGATGCCGACCCCGAACGACATCGTCCCGACGCTGGAGAGGCTGACGGCCCGGCACCGGGGCTCCCGGTCGCGGCCGGGCGGCCTCTGACGGCCGTGCTCCCCCGTGCGGCCCGGCCACCTCGGTCGCCGCCGGGCCGTCCCTCCCCCTTCCGCCTCGATGTCACGGAAGGGGGCCTCACCATGTCGAGGCGGTGCCCCACCACGAGATGACGATCTTTCCTCACGTGTCCACCAACGATGATTTGGACAGAGCCGATGAAGGGCATAATCCTGGCCGGAGGCTCGGGTACACGCCTCATGCCGCTCACCACGACCACTTCCAAGCAGCTGCTGCCCGTCTAC
Organism: Streptosporangium sp. NPDC006007; assembly: GCF_040614315.1. Lineage (NCBI taxonomy): Bacteria > Bacillati > Actinomycetota > Actinomycetes > Streptosporangiales > Streptosporangiaceae > Streptosporangium > Streptosporangium sp. NPDC006007. Next base: position 83,134 of record NZ_JBEXUG010000005.1, read on the forward strand.
AACAAGCCGCTTGTCTACTATCCGCTCTCCGTCCTGATGCTGGCGGGCATCCGTGACATCCTGCTGATCAGCGCCCCCGACCAGCTGCCCGGTTTCCGGAATCTGCTCGGCGACGGCTCCGGCCTCGGGATCCGTCTCCACTACGCCCCGCAGCCCACGCCGCGCGGCCTGGCCGACGCCCTGATCATCGGCCGGGAGTTCGTCGGCGGCGCGCAGGTGTGCCTGATCCTCGGCGACAACATCTTCTACGGTCACGAGCTCCCGATGATCCTGCGGGAGGAGATCGCGAAACTGGACGGCTGCACGGTCTTCGGCTATCCGGTCGCCGACCCGGAGAGGTACGGCGTGGCCCTCCTCGACAGCGCCAAACAGCTGATCGGGCTTGAGGAGAAGCCGACCCGCCCGCACAGCAACCTCGCCATCACCGGTCTCTACTTCTACGACAACGAGGCACTGCGCTACGCCGCCGAACTCACCCCCTCGGCCAGGGGCGAATTGGAGATCACCGACCTCAACCGGCGCTTCCTCGCCGAAGGCCGGGCACGTCTGGTCTATCTGGGCCGCGGCACGGCGTGGCTGGACACCGGAACACCCGACAGCCTGCTCGAAGCCGGTCTCTTCGTGCAGATGCTGGAGAAACGACAGGGGGTGCAGATCGCCTGCCTGGAGGAGGTGGCGTACCGGATGGGGTACATCGGCGCGCGCGGGCTCGAAGAGCTGATCCGTCGCGCCGGGCCCTCGTCCGAGAGGGGCCGGTATCTCGCGCGGCTGCTGGAGACCGCCGGCTGACGGGGATCACGGCGGCCGGTGGCGGGGAACGGGCTCAAGGGTGCCGGGGCAAGGGGCCGGGGGCAAGGGGGCCGGTGATCGGGGTGATCGTGCCACCGGGCAGCCAGCGCCCCCCGCCGTGTCCGCCGTGTCCGTCGTGTCCACCCGAGGCCCCTCCGGGCTGAGCATGGCCCGGTACGGAGAGCGTGGACGCCGCGTACAACCGTGGCGGCGCCTGGCTGCCGGGCTCCCCCGACCAGCCGTGGTATCCGGCGGCGGTGGCGGGCTCGCCGGGGAACCGGAGGTTCAGGGCCGCGGCGTACGACAGCCCCCGCGGGTCACCGGGGTGGAACCGCAGCGCGATCAGCTGCCCGGCGGACGGGCCGAGTAGCGGCGCGCTGAGCAGCCAGGGCGCGAGATAGGTGCCCAGCGCGGCCACGCGGCCGGTGCCGACGTCGCGGACCACCCGGTCGGCGACCGCCCAGCCGGAGACGACGATCACAGGGGTGCGGGCGGCACCGGGCGCCACGACGGTGAGCCGCTGCCGCCCGGCCTCCGCCCGGACCTCGGCGGCGGCCCGCGTCCCTCGCGGCGAGGGGTCGCCGGCCAGGCCGATGACACGGACCCCTCTCGCCGCCACGAAGCGGACCATCGCCCGCAGATCGGCGGCGTCCGCCGCGGTGAGCCGGTCGGCGGGGCAGGATCGCAGCGGTGCGCCCACTCCGGCGACCGCCCGGCCCAGGGCGACATGGGCGCACTCGGGTCCGTCCGGGCCACGCAGATCGGGACCGCCCGCGCCGCCGTCGCCGGTGTCGACCGGCAGTTCGGCGACGGCTCCCCGGAGCCCGATCCAGAGCGGGCTGCGGCCTGCGGGCAGCCAGATCCGAGCCCAGGTGTACCGGGTGCCCGGCTGGGCGGTCGCCGGGGTGAGCCGTGCCGGGTCGGTCCCGGCGGACGCCTGGTCCGCACCGATGTGCACCAGGTTCCAGCCGGGCCTCGCGGGCGCGACGAGGACCGGTAGCCGGTGGCCCGCGACCGTCACGTCGCCCAGCAGGGGCACCCCGGGCACCGGCGGCGGGGCGGGCCGTGGGACCACGGTGAGCGCGGTCCCGGCCACGACCGCGCAGGCCAGGAGGATCGCTGGTGACCTCGCCGCCCCCCTCCGGTTTCCGGCGCCCCCGAGGAACACCGACAGCGCCACCACGCACCCGGCGGCGGCGACCGTCTTGACGATCAGCAGGGCGCCGAACGCCGACCAGACGCCCCGGTCCAGCCGTACCCCGTCGAGGAACGCCCACAGGGCGCCGCTCACGGCCAGGGCGGCGGCCGACACCAGAACCGGCGGTGTCAGCCGCCGGGCCAGTGCGCGGCGGTCGGCGGGAGCGGCGGTCGCCAGATACACCGCGGCGCCTGCCCAGACCGTGGCGGCCAGCCCGTGGACCACCGCGAGACCGAGGCCGAGCCCGAGGTCGGCGCCGTGGACGGCGGCGCCGGGCGTGACCGCGGCCTGGAACCCCGTATCCGGCGCGGCGCCGCCGCGCACCGCGCCGGATACGCCCGTGGTACCGTCCCGCGCGGCGGTGAACAGACCGTACGCCGCCAGGACGATGGTGATCAGCACGGCGGTGGCCGCCGCCGGCCGGGGGCGGGACAGCATCGTCGGCAACGCCAGGGTCGCCGTCGCCAGTGCCATCGTCACCAGCCACGCCCCACCGGCCACGATCACCGTGAACTGGCCCGCGGCGGCCGTGACCGCCGCGGCGTGGGCGAGGGTCCGCCCGTGGCGGCCGGGCGGCCCCGCCACGGGCTGTAGCATCGCGACACCGGCGGCGATCGACGTGGTGACCAGGACCAGGCCCCGGATGACGGCGCCCGCGCCCTCGGGCGGCGAGACCGGCCCGTGCGGGCCGTGCGGTCCCGCGAGGGTGTCCGCCCAGGCGGGCAGGGAGAGCGCGAGGACCTGGAGACAGGCGAGGACCGCGACGGCGGCAACCGCCCGATGCCGCCGACCGTGGGAACCGTACATGGGCGCTCCGGGTGGGCGGTCAGCGGATGTCGGCGTCGGCGACCGCGAACAGCACACCGTGTGGTCGTGCGCCGCCGTGGTCGCCGTGCGGCCACCGGGTGCGGTCGAAGCCGACACAGGGGGTGCCCTGGTTCTCGTCCCGGAAGGTCTGGTCCAGCGACAGCTCGCCGTGCGGGCCGACGTCGATCAGGCAGACCCGGTGGTCGCCGTCGACGTAGGTGGACGAGACGAAGTAGTTGGAGACGGCGAGCCTGCTGACCTGCTGGGTCTCCCGGTAGGCCTGGCGGTCGAGGCCGAAGGTGTCCATCGCGGCCCAGTGCGGGCCACCGGAGGTCAGGTCCTTGATCGGCAGGGCGCTCACCAGCCGGGGGCAGTCGCGTTCGCGGCCACCGGCGAAGACCTCCCGCATGTCGTCGATGCTGCACCGGGTGCCCCTGCCGGCGGCGAGCAGGGGCTGGATGTCCAGGACGTACACCATCCCGGCCTCCTTGTTGGCCGCGGGCGAGGAGAGCCCGCCGCTCAGCACGACGTGGAACAGGTATCGGTCGTCGGGGCTGGGCATCAGCCAGCTACCGCCGTCGGTGCCCGCCTGAGGGGTGTCGGTGGGGAAGAGCGCCTTGAACGCGGTGCTGTCGTCGAAGACCTCGCGCCACTTCGGGTTCGGGTCGGTGATGTCGGGGGTGTAGAAGACGGCGCCGCCGCTCATCGTCGAGGCGAACGCCCCCCGGTGGTGCGGCTGGTTGGTGACGGCGGTCTCCATCACCATGTGGGGTTCCTCGGCGATGGGGTTGGTCTCCTGGCGGGGCCCGTCGGGCAGGCGCGACACCGACAGCAGCCGGGGCCTGCCCCGGTCGGCGATGTCGAAGATCCTGACGGTCTTCCGCCCGACGTTCGCGGGCGGCGGCGCCGGCGGGGTGACCATGTTGCGGACCTCGGCGAAGTCACTGGTGATCAGCCGGTTGAGGTCCTCGCGTACGGCGATGCCGTGCGGGTTGGCGCAGGTGGCCTTGGGCAGCACGGGGATGTTGACGCACAGTTCGGGGTCCTCGGAGGTGCTGGTGGCCGCGGGCGCCTCGGCGAGGACCTTGCCGCTCCGGTCGAGGCGGACGACCTCGCCGGGGGAGCCCGCGTAGCCGTTGCCGTCGCGGATTTGGCCGTCGGTGTAGCGGCACGGCCCGGTGACGTCGGGGCCGCCCATGTACGTCGCGTAGGCGGTTCCGTCCTTCAGGACCGTGTAGGCGTCGGGGGCCGAGCCGCAGGGGGTGTCGGCGGGCAGGGTGACTCCGGCCAGGCGGACCTGGGGCAGCCGGGCGATGTCGAAGACGTAGGTGGTGTCGCTCAGCAGCCCTCCGGCGTAGACCCTGTCGCCCTTGTGCCACATGTACTGCATGTGGTGGGGCTCGTTGCCGAACGCCGAGTCGAGGGTGAGGGTGTTGACGACCCTGCCGTAGCCGGGGGTGCCGGGCGTGGCGTCGACGACGGCCAGGAAGTCGGGGTCGGGAGATCCCCCGGTTCCGGGTTCCGCGTCGCCCGCCCAGGTCAGCAGCCATTTCCGGGGGCGGTTCCCGGGGGTGGGCGCGAACGCCCGCTCGGTGAGGTGATTGGTCGCGGAGTAGGTCTTGCCGTCTGAGCCCACCACCTCGGAGCCGACCTTGACGACACCGCCGTCGGCCGCCGCCTCAAGGGGCGCGCTCGCGACGATGCCGGTGGCCAGGACGGACAGCGCGGCGAGAACCACGGCTGTTCGTCGACGCGGGGAAACGGGAAACCGTAAGCCAGACATCGCCCCTCCGGAATTCGGAACACACAGAAAGGCACAGCCGGCCTGGTGTCCGCCGGGCGCCGGGGTAGATTAACGATCGACAGAATCGTATGTAAGGGATCGCCCATCCATTTATTCGATATTGCGGACTTCACTCTCCGTACAGGCTGTCAACACAGCAACTCAGAAGATGCCCCGAAACGCGTGGGATGCGAGGGTCATGGGTGGGATCGCGGGTTCGCCGACCCTGTCGGCGTCCCGGCCGTCACGATGCCGGGCATTCACCGGCAGTGGCGGTACACGACGCGCGCGACGTATTTCCCCGCCGCAATTCCTCAAGGAGTGCACAGTGACGAGAACGCACATTCCACCGCGGACGGAACTCGTCCGCCGGGCGTCGGAGCTGGTCCCCACTCTCCGGTCGCACGCGGTCTGGTCGGAGGAGAACAGGCGTCTGCACGAGGAGTCCATCGAGGCGATGACCGACGCCGGCATCTTCAGGATGAGGATCCCGGCCCGCTACGGCGGATACGAGGTTGACGGGCGGACCCTTGTCGACGTGCTCACCCAGCTCGGTCAGGGAGACGGCTCGGCGTCGTGGAACGCCTCGGTCTGGTCGATGAGCGGCTGGCTGGCCTGCCTGTTCCCAGACGAGGTCCAGGACGAGGTGTTCTCGACCCCCGGCGTCCGAGTCTGCGGGGTCCTGAGTCCCACCGCGCTGGCCGTGCCGGGGAACGACGGCTTCGTGGTGAACGGCCGGTGGCGCTTCATGAGCGGCGCGCTGCACAGCCACTGGCAGGTGATCATCGCGATGGGACCCGCGCCGGACGGCGGCCAGTGGCCGATCATGGCGTTGGTCCCGATGCGGGACCTCGAAATCGTCGACGACTGGTACACGGCGGGCCTCAAGGGCACCGGCAGCGTCACCACCGTCGCCGAGGACGTGTTCGTCCCGGCCGAGCGCGTCATCCCGATGGTCGCGGTGCTTCAGGAGCAGTACGCCTCGAAGCTGAACGCCGACACGTCCGTCTACCGGCTGCCGATGATGGCGACCGGCTGCACCTCCTTCATCGGGACGGCCGTCGGCCTGGCGAAGGCCGCCAGGAGCACCTTCCTCGAACGACTCCCCGACCGGAAGATCACCTACACCGACTACGCCAGTCAGCGCGAGGCGCCGCTCACCCACCTCCAGGTGGCCGAGGCGACTTTCAAGATCGACGAGGCGGAGTTCCACGCCCACCGCCTGGCGCACCTGATGGACGCCAAGGGCGCGAACGGCGAGCCGTGGACGCTTGAGGAGCGGGTGGGCGCCCGCGCCGCCCTGGGCCGGGTGTTCCACCTCGCGAAGGAGGCCACCGGGATCCTCAAGACGGCGAGCGGCGGAACGTCGATCTACACCGGCGCGCCGATCCAGCGGATAGAGCGCGACGTGCAGACCCTGAACCTGCACGCCCTGATGCACCCGGACACCAACTTCGAGCTGTACGGCAGGGTCCTCTGCGGGCTGGGCCCCAACACCATGTATGTCTAGGACTCGCACTCCCAGGGGGAACCGTGGCGATGGAAAGGCAACGAAGAGACTACGCGGTGGTGCTCGGTGGAAGCATGGCGGGGCTGCTCGCCGCCCGGGTGCTGGCCGAGTCGTACACGGACGTGACGGTGATCGACCGTGACGAGCTGACCGGGGTGACCAGCCCTCGGCGCGGCGTCCCGCACGGGCGCCACGCCCATGGGCTGCTGGCCCTCGGCCAGCGGATCCTGGAGGAGGAGCTTCCGGGGCTCACCGCGGATCTGGTCGAGGCCGGGGTGCGGATCGGGGATCTCGGCGGCGACATCCGCTGGTACTTCAACGGCCGGCGGCTGCGCCCGTCCCACACTGGACTCGTCTGCGTTCCGGCCACCCGTCCGGTCCTGGAACACCACGTGCGGATGCGGGTTCGGGCCATCCCCAACGTGACGTTCGCCGAGCGGTGCGACGTGCTCGGCCTGGAGGCGACCGCCGGCCGGGACCGGATCACCGGGGTACGGGTACGGCGGCAGGCCGGGGACGGCGCCGAGGAGGCCGAGGAGATCTTGGAGGCCGACCTGGTGGTCGACGCCACCGGCCGGGGCTCGCGGACCCCCGCGTGGCTGGAGGAGCTCGGCTACTCCCGCCCCGGGGAGGAGAAGGTCAAGATCGGCCTGGCCTACACGACCCGCCACTACCGGCTGTCGCACGACCCCTTCGGCACTGACCTGGGCATCATCCCGGTCGCGACACCCGCGTATCCGCGTGGCGCCTTCTTCTATCCGCTGCCCGGCGACCGGACGCGGGCCGAGCTCTCCCTCACCGGCATCCTCGGAGACCATCCGCCGGCCGACCCCGGCGGCTTCCTCGCCTACGTCAGGTCCCTGCCGGTCCCGGATATCTTCGAGGCGGTCCGCGACGCCGAACCGCTCGACGACCCGGTGACGTTCCGCTTCCCGGTGAGCGTCCGGCGTCGCTACGAACGGCTGACCCGTCTCCCCACCGGTCTCCTCGCGATAGGCGACGCGGTGTGTAGTTTCAACCCGGTCTACGGCCAGGGGATGACCGCCGCCGCCATCGGCGCGGCCACATTGCGCCGGCGGTTGCGGGAGGAGGCCCAGCCGCAGCCGCGCCGGTTCTTCCACGAGGTCGCCGCCGCCCTTGACGCGCCGTGGGAGATCTCCGCCACGTCGGACCTCAGCTACCCCGAGGTCGCGGGGCGTCGCACGCCGAAGGTCCGCCTGATAAACGCCTACATGGCGCGGCTCCAGGACGCCGCGGCGCACGACCCCAGCCTCACCGCCGCGCTCATCCGGGCGTTCGGCCTCATCGACTCCCCGATGTCGCTCATGCGGCCCGACCGGGTCCTCCGCGTCCTGCGGAATTCGAGGCGCCGGCCGGCGGCGTGGGGGGAACAGCGGACGGCGGGCGCCTTCGCCCACCCGCCCGGCTGAGCCGGGGACGGGCGGGCTCCCCGGCGTTCCCGCCGGGGAGGAGGTCAGCGGGTCAGGTGCGCGAACTCTCCGGGGGTACGGCCCGGCCCGGCCGGCCCCCGATAGGCCTGGGCGATGTCCAGCCATCGATCGGCCTCGGCCCCCGAGGCGGTGAGCGCGAGATCGTCACGGTGCCTGCGCCTGGTGGTGAGCAGGCAGAAGTCGAACGCGGGACCGGTGATCCTCTGGGGCGCGTCGGCCGGGCCGAACTCCCACAGCTCCCCCGAGGGGGCGGTGAGCTCGAAACGGAACCCCACCTGTGGCGGTGTCAGGTTCCGGGCCAGATAGCCGAAGTCCTTGGTCAGCACCGCGAACCCGGCCAGGTGCCGGATCCGGTCGGTCGGCTCCCGCCGTACTCCGAGCGTGTCGGCGATGTCCTGGCCGTGTCCGAACAGCTCCATCAGCCCGGCCGCCGCGAGAACGGCGGGCGGCAGCGGTCTGACCAGCCAGGGCACCGTCCGGTCGGGGGGCACGGCGGCGAGCGCCTTGATCGCGGCTTCGCGCTCGGCCCGCCAGCGGGCCGACAGTACCTCCGGCGGGTCGGCCAGGAACGGCGCGAGCGCGCCGTGGACGTTCGCCTCGAAGTCGTCGCCGAGCCGGGCGAGCAGCGCGTTGAACGCCTCCTGATCGGACGCCGCCAGCGCGGCCATCCGGAAGGTCGCGGCCAGGTGGGCGATCTGATGCGCGATCGTCCATCCGGGCGCGGGGGTGGGCAGCTCCCACTGGGAGGGGGCGAGGCCGGCCACCAGGCCGTCGACCTCGTCGCCCTCCGCGGCCAGGTCGGAGAGCACGTCCTGCGGGTTGGTCACGGTTCTGTCCTCTCGCTGGGGAAAGGGGTGTCCCGAGGTCTGGGTCACTCCGGGTGTTCCGGCTCTCGCGACGGGCCGCTCCGCGCGTTCCCGGCGGAGGGCGGACGCCGTCCTAGGCCGGGTTCGGGCCGAGCGCGAAGAACCTCGTCTGCCAGAGGGCGTGGATCTCCGTCCTGACGTCGTCGTTCAGGATCACACCGGCGCGACTCGCCAGTGAGGAGACCGTGGACGATCCGTCGACGGCCTCCAGCAGGGCGTGGACCTCGGGCGAGATCCCGGCCCGCGGGCCGGTCGAGTAGTCCAGGTAGATCTCCCGGACGACCTCGCGCTCCCCGTCGGCCGTCAGCCGGAACGACCTGGCCAGCCTGGTCACCGGCCGGAACCGGAGGACGAAGTCGTCGAACGCCAGGGGACGTTCCGAACGGCGGCGGATCAGGAAGTCCTCGATCACCAGGGCGTCGAGGCCGGTCGTCAGGAAACACGTCAGGACGTCCTCGACGGTCTGCACGATCGGCTCGGCGTTGTTGTTGAACGACGTGTTCAGCAGCACCGGGGTCCCGGTGAGTTCGCCGAACCGCTCGATCAGCTGGTGGAACCTCTCGTTCGTCGCCGGGTCGACGATCTGCAGGCGCGCCGTTCCGTCGATGTGCGTCACCGCGCCCAGCTCGTCCCTGCGGTCCTCGCGCACGTCCACCACGAAGGACATGAAGTCGTAGTCGGCCGAGGTCTTGGGCAGGTCGAAGTAGTCGTGGGCCGCCTCGGGCGTGACCACCGGGGCGAACGGCCGGAAGCTCTCCCGCTTCTTGACCATCGCGTTGATCTTCTGCCGGTTCTCACTCGGGCGTGCGTCCGCGACGATGCTGCGGTTTCCCAGCGCCCGGGGACCGAACTCCGACTCACCCTGCGCCCAGCCCAGTACGGCACCGGCCGCGAGAAGCCCGGCCGCGCTCTCCACGACGTCCGCGGCGTACTCGAAGTCGATCAGAGCCCGCCACGACTCCAGCGTCTCCTTGATCTGGGCCGCCTCGCCCAGTGACGGCCCCAGGCTCGCGCTGCGCAGCCGCGGCAGGTCGTAGGGGGCCGCGCCGAGCCGGTAGGCGGCGGAGATCGCCGCGCCCTCGGCCGCGCCCGCGTCGTGCGACGAGGGGTGGACGAACACCTCCTCGAACAGGCCGGACCGCAAAATCACGCCGTTGAGACTGCTGTTGTGGGCGACGCCTCCGGTGAAGCAGAGCTTCGGCAGCCCGGTGGACCCCGCCCAGTGACTCAGCACGTGCAGGACGATCCTCTCCAGCATCTCCTGGAGACCGGCGGCGAAGTCCATGTGCCGGCGGGTCGGCGCCTCGCCCTCGCGGCGGGGCGGGAACCCCTCGGCGAAGAACGTCGGGCCGACCAGGTTGATCTCCGGCGCTGCCGGGTTGAGCTCGTAGTCCCCGTTCTCCCCCAGGTGGTACAGGCTGTCGAAAAGCTCGCGGTAGGTGCCCGGGTCACCGTACGGAGCCAGCCCCATCACCTTGTACTCGTCGCCGAACCGGTATCCGATCAGCTGGATCGCGCTCTCGTAGAACGTCCCCAGCGACTTCGAGATGGAGTAGGTGGCCAGGGTCTCCAGCCGTCCGTGGTCGGCGCGGAAGACCGTTCCCGAGTGCTCCTCCCCCCGGGCGTCCAGCACCAGCACCAGCGCCTCCGTCATACCCGACCTGGCCACGCTCGACAGGGCGTGCGAGACGTGGTGCGGGGTGTAGACGAGACGGTCGCCGGGCAGCTCCCAGCCGAACGCCTCCCGCAGCCTCTCGGTGATGATCTGGCGGGAGTAGCGGATTTCCACCCGGGGGTTCTCGATGTACCACTGGTTCAGCGCGTGGTCGGCGAAATCCTCGCGGAAGTAGTAGCCGACGCCGTCGATGTCGGAGGGCGAGACCCGTGCCTTGTCAAGGCACGCCCTGATCGCGTTGATCGGGAACTTGGTGGTCTTCTTGATGCGGTTGAGCCGCTCCTCCTCGACGGCCGCGACCAGCACACCGTCCTTGATGAGGCAGGCCGACGCGTCGTGGAAGTAGTAGTCCGGCATGCCGGGGATCAGATCGACGTCCTCAGCGGAGAAGTTCCCATTCACGCCGAGTATCAGCATACGATCACCGAGCCCTCTCTCCCGTAGCAGCCTGTCGGCGGTGGCCGTCCGCCGACGTCCACCACCCGACCGTCGCACCCGTGGCCGGGGCCGCGCATCTTCCAGGTTGCCGCGCCGCGCTCCGCCGCTCCCCACCCCGCTCCGCCGCGTTTCAGGACTGTTCCGGGACCGCTCCCCGCCGCCGCGGGGCCGTCGCGCCGGTCCGGGCCGAGCTGACCGCCGCCGGATGACCTGGGGCTCCAGCAAGCGGGGCGCGATGAGTTTCGAGCCGGGTCCCCGTCTTAGGTGGGTGAGCACTTCGATAAGGGCACAGCTCCGGACGACGAGGAGAGCGAGATCGTGACTGTCGATGCACCCAAGGCGGGACGGCGGGAGTGGATCGGGCTGACCGTACTGGCCCTGCCCACCCTGCTGATGGCCCTGGATCTGAGCGTGCTGTACCTGGCGCTGCCGAGCCTGAGCGCGGATCTGGGGGCCAGTGGCGTCCAGCAGCTGTGGATCACTGACGTCTACGGCTTCATGGTCGCGGGTTTCCTGGTCACGATGGGCACCCTGGGGGACCGGATCGGCCGCCGCAGGCTGCTGATGATCGGGGCGGCCGTGTTCGGCGCCGCCTCGGTGCTGGCCGCCCTGTCCACCAGCCCGCAGATGCTGATCGCGGCGCGGACGCTGATGGGGATCGCCGGGGCGACGCTGGCGCCCTCCACCCTGGCGTTGATCAGCACCATGTTCCAGGATCCCCGGCAGCGGGCGACGGCCATGGCCGCGTGGATGAGCTGCTTCGTCGGCGGCAACGCCGTCGGCCCGGTGGTCGGCGGGGTGCTGCTGGAGAACTTCTGGTGGGGCTCGGTGTTCCTGCTGGGCGTGCCGATCATGCTGCTGCTGCTGGTGGCCGGGCCGATGCTGCTGCCCGAGTTCCGCGCCCCCCAGGCGGGCAGGCTCGACCTGACCAGCGTCGCGCTGTCCCTGGTCGCGATCCTGGCGACCATCTACGGCCTCAAGGAGATCGCCAGGTACGGCTGGCAGCCGATCTACATCACCGCCCTGGTGGCCGGTCTGCTGGTGGGCGTGGTGTTCGTCATACGGCAGCGCGGCCTGGCCGACCCGCTGCTTGACCTGCGCCTGTTCGGCAACCGCTCCTTCAGCTCCGTTCTGGCGATGATGCTGTTCGGCGGGATCTTCCTTGGGGGGACCACCCTGCTGGTCACCCAATTCCTGCAGCTGGTCCTGGGGCTCTCGCCGTTGCAGGCGGGTCTCTGGCTGGTGCCGTCGATCATCGTGATGACCACCTGCGCCATGCTGGCCCCGGGCGTCGCGCGGCAGGTCCGCCCGGCCTACGTCATGGCGGCCGGCATGGCGATCGCGGCCCTGGGCTATCTGGTGCTCACCCAGGTCGACGGCGTCGGCGGACTGGCCATCCTGGTGACCGGCTGGGCCATCGCCCTGGGCGGCAACGGTCTGCCGGCCGGGCTCGGCATCGGCCTGGTCATCGGGTCCGTCCCGCCGGAGAAGGCCGGATCGGCGTCGGCGATCCAGCAGACCAGCACCGAGTTCGGCCTCGCGCTGGGCATCGCCACCGTGGGAAGCATCGGCACCGCCGTCTACCGGGACCAGATGAGCGACGCCATCCCCGCCGACGTCCCCGCCCAGATCGCGGAGGCCGCCCGTGACAGCGTCAACGGCGCGGTGACCGCCGCCGAGCGGTTCCCCGACGTGGTGGCCGCGGCCCGTGAGGCGTACACCACCGGCCTGAACGTCGTCTCCGGCATCAGCGTCGTCGTCTTCCTCGTCCTCGCCGTCCTCATCGCGGTCATGGTCCGGCATGTCCCCCCCTTCGGCCGGATGCAGCCCGCCCAGGGCGACGGCGACCCCGCGGCTCCCCACCGGGCCGGCCACGACTCCGAGGAGGTGCGGCCCGTACCGGCCGCGGACTGAGCGGCGGCCGGGCAGTACCGTCGGCAACAATGATCATCAGTTAGGGGACACCACGATGACCAGCGAGAGGACAACTCTCCCGAAGATCGTTTCACCGGACGAGTGGCTCACCGCCCGCAGGGCGTTCCTCGCCAGGGAGAAGGAGTTCACCCGGGCGCGCGACGCGCTGAACGCCGAGCGCCGCGCCCTGCCAATGGTCGAGGTCCAGAAGGAGTACGTGTTCGAGGGCCCGGACGGCAAGGCCACGCTGCCGGACCTGTTCGACGGGCGCCGACAGCTGATCGTGCAGCACGTCATGTTCGATCCCGCCTGGGACGAGGGCTGCCCGAGCTGCCGGCACGCCATCCGCGACCTGGGCCACCTGCCGCACCTGCACGAGAAGGACACCACGCTGGTCCTGGTCTCCCGGGCGCCGCAGGACAAGATCGAGGCCTACCGGCGGCGGATGGGCTGGACCGTCCCGTACTACTCCTCGTTCGGCGGTGACTTCAACTACGACTTCCACATCACCCTGGACGAGGCGGAGGCGCCGCTTCTGATCAACTTCAGGACCAGGGCCGAGCACGAGGAGGCCGTCGGCCCCTGGGACTCCGGGAGTCGTGAGATCCCGGGGGTGAGCGTCTTCCTGCGCGGTGAGGGCGGCAGGGTCTTCCACACCTACTCCACCTACCTGCGGGGCCTCGACATCCTCCTGTTCACCCTGAACTACCTCGACCTGACGCCTCTCGGCAGGCAGGAGGGGTAGGAGCGGCCCGCGAGGAGTTCCGGGGCCTCCGAGCGGGACCGCCCATCACCGGCACCGGATCGGCGCGCCCGCCGGTCCGGTGCCGGCCGGTTCTCACCGGCGGCGCTCCGCCGACGCCACCCGCCGGACACCCGGCCCCCGCACCGCCCCGCGTACCTCGTCGAGCGCCACCGCCGGATGAGCCCCTCTCACCGGTGCCGCCCGACGAACATGCCGCAGTAAAGCGTGTCCTCGACGTACTCCACGGCGCAGCCCGCCTCCTCGAACGCCCGGACGTACTCCTCGCGCGTCCACAGGCCGAAGACGTGGGTCTCGGTGAAGTGCTCGACGCCGTACCGGTCCGCGACCACGTAGTGGATGTCCATGTAAGCGCGGTCCTCCCGTCGCCGGGTGCGCGAGACGCGCGACACCGTGCACCCTTCCCCGCGCACCACGTCACCGGCGATGTAGCCGTCGATGAACCTCTCGGCGAACCACCACGGCTCGACGATCAGCACGCCGCCGGGCGCCAGATGCCCCACCATCCGCCCGACCGCCGCGCCCAGCGCCTCCAGCGACGGGAGATAGCCGACCACCGTGTACAGGGAGACCACCGCGTCGTAGGTGCGGCGCAGGTCGAAGTCGCGCATGTCCCCGACGTGGAGGGGCACCCCCGGCAGTTTGGCCCTGGCCACCGAGATCATGGATTCGGACAGGTCCACGCCCTCGACGTGGTCGAAAAGCCCGCTCAGCGCGGTCAGGTGCTCGCCGGTGCCGCAGCCCACGTCGAGCAGCGAGGCGGCGTCCGGCCTGCGGTCCCGGATGATCTTGGCCACCAGATCGGCCTCGGCCCGGTAGTCCTTCCCCCGCCCCTCCCGGTAGATCAGGTCCCACACACCGGCCAGCCGCTGCTCGAACATGCGCCTTCTCTCCCCTGGCCACTTCTCCGGACGTCCGGCCGCCGTTTCTCCTCCTGCGGACCGTCCGAACCCTCCGCACGGCTCACAGCTTCTCCGGGCTCTCCGGGCGGCCGAGGGTACGGCCCGACCCCCCGGCACCGCCGCGCCTCCCGACGAACTCCTTGATCGAGGAGATGACGTAGTCGAGCATCTCGCCGGTCAGCCCGGGGTAGACCCCGACCCAGAAGGTCTGGTCGGTGACGATGTCACTGTTGGTCAGCTCCCCGATCACCCTGAACGGCTGGCCGGCATAGGCGGGGTGCCGGGTCAGGTTGCCGGCGAACATCTGGCGGGTGCCGATCCTCCGGTCCTCCAGGAACTCCACCAGCTCCCGCCGGCCGAACGGCGCCCCCGGATCGACGGTGATCACGAATCCGAACCAGCTCGGGTCACTGCGCGGCGTCGGCTCGGGCGGCAGCAGGTACGGCACGCCGTCCAGCCCGTCGCGCAGCCGCCGCCAGTTGCGCCGCCGGGCCGTACAGAAGTCGTCGAGTTTGGCGAGCTGGGTCAGGCCCAGGGCCGCCTGCAGGTCGGTCGCCTTCAGGTTGTAGCCGACGTGGGAGTAGATGTACTTGTGGTCGTAGCCCTCGGGCAGCGTGCCCAGCCGATATTTGAAGCGCTTGAGGCAGGTGTTGCTCTCGCCCGGAGCGCACCAGCAGTCGCGGCCCCAGTCGCGCAGCGACTCCACGATCCTGGCCAGGACGAGGTTCGAGGTCAGGACGCACCCGCCCTCTCCCATGGCGAGGTGGTGGGCGGGGTAGAAGCTCACCGTGGCGAGATCACCGAAGGTGCCGGTGAGCCGGCCGTCGTAGCGGGATCCCACGGCGTCGCAGTTGTCCTCGATGAGGAAGAGGTCGTGCTCGGTCGCGAGCTGGGCGATCTCCGTGGCCTCGTAGGGGTTGCCGAGCGTGTGCGCGAGGTTGATCGCGCGGGTTCTCGGCCCGATCGCCTGCGCGACCCGGTCCGCCGTGGTGTTGTACGTGCCCAGTTCCACGTCGACGAAGACCGGGATCAGGCCGTTCTGCAGGATCGGGTTGACCGTGGTCGGGAAGCCCGCCGCGACCGTGATCACCTCGTCGCCCGGCCGCAGCCGCCGCTCCTCCAGCAGGGGCGAGGTCAGGGCGGAGACCGCCAGCAGGTTCGCCGAGGACCCCGAGTTGGTCAGATGCGCCTTGCGATGCCTCAGCCGACGGGCGAAGGCGGACTCGAACCTCTGCGCGCTGCGCCCGGCGGCGATGCGCATGTCCAGTGCGGCCTCGACCAGCGCCACCCGGTCGTCGGCGTCGAGCACGGCGCCGGACGGCCAGATCTCGGTGACCCCGGGCACGAACCCCGCGTCGGCCTGGATGTCCTGGTGATATTTGCGGACCTCGTCCAGCAGCAGCGCCTTCCGATCACTCATCTCCGCCTCCTTCTCCATCGCCTCGACGGTGCCTGACGGTCTCAGGGCCCAGCGCCAAAGCCCTCATGACGACCTCTTCTCAGGGTGGGGCGTTCCGCGGCAGCCTCTCGGACGTGCGGGAAAATCCAGTAACGGGATTCGCCCGGCATCCTTTCTCATCATCATCAATCTTATCCTGGCGCCCTAAATCTAGGCTTCTCATGAATTGCCCGATAAAATCGCCTTAGTCGGCAACTCGGCTCGTCAGGATGTCGCCACAATCGATATTTCTCCTGGATTGCTCAGAGTTTCGGTCTTTCTACCGAGTGCAATCGACAAACGTTACATTGGGCCGCGCATCACGCATCGCCTGAGAGCTCCAGGAAGGGTGAGATGATCAACGTCTTTCAGCCGACGCTCGCCGACGAGGAACTGGCCGCCGTGGCGGAGGTGTTCAAAAGCAACTGGATCGGCAGAGGGCGGCGGACCGCGGACTTCGAGGCGGCCTTCGCCGATCACCTCGGTGTCGGCCACAACCGGGTCACCTCGGTCAACTCGTGCACGGAGGCGCTCTTCATCGCGACCCGCCTGGCGGGCGCCGGCCCCGGCGGCGAGGTGGTGCTCCCGACGGTCAGCTTCGTGGGCGCGGGCAACGCGGTGGCCGCGCACGGCGCCCGGCCCGTCTTCTGCGACGTGGACCCCCGGACGCTGAACCCAACCGTCGACGACGTGGCCGCGGCGCTGACCCCGAAGACGAAAGCCGTCATCCTGCTGCACTACGGCGGCTACCCGGGCGAGGTGGTGGAGATCGCGGCGCTCTGCCGCGACCGGGGGATCCTCCTGATCGAGGACGCCGCCTGCTCCGTGGCGTCCCGGGTGGACGGCCAGGCGTGCGGCGTGATCGGCGACCTCGGGGTGTGGAGCTTCGGCAGCACCAAGATCGTGGCAACCGGCGACGGCGGGATGCTGTCGGCCCGGGACCCGGAGCTGGTGGCGCAGGCGGCCAAACTGGCCTACTTCGGCCTGGAGCAGTTCAGCGGTTTCTCCCAGGCCAAGGAGAACAACACCCGCTGGTGGGACTTTCAGATCTCGTCGTTCTCCCGGCGCTCGATCATGAACGACATCCAGTCGGCCATCGGTGTGGTGCAGATGGGCAGGCTCAAGGGGTTCGTCGAACGCCGCGGCGAGATCGTCTCCCGTTACGACAGGGCGCTGGCCGACCTGACCGGTGTGGTGACGCCGCCTCCGCTGCCGAGGGGACACACCTCCTCCCACTACCTGTACTGGGTGCAGATGGACGAGGGCATCCGCGACGACGTCGCCCGCGACCTCTACGAGCGCGGCATCTACACCACCTTCCGTTACGCGGCGCTGCACCGCGTCAAGGCGTACGGATCGGACGCCCGGCTGCCCGGCGCGGAGGCCGCGGTGGCCCGGACCCTCTGCCTGCCCCTCCACCAGGCGCTCAGCGACGACGACGTCGACACGACGGTCGCCGCGCTGCGCGAGGTGGTCACCCGGCGCTCGGCGGCGCCGGGCTCGGCGAGCGCCGCGGGGAGCGCCGGATGACGGACACGCCGGTGGCAGGGAACGGCAGGCCGCTCCCGGCCACCGCGGTCTACGGGCAGGACGTCAGCGAGGTGTACGACCTCTTCTACCGGGGACGTGGCCAGGACTTCGCGGCGGAGGCCGCGGTGGTGGCCGAGGCCGTACGGAGCAGGAGGCCGGACGCGAACTCGCTGCTGGACGTGGCCTGCGGGACGGGTGAGCACCTGCGGTGGCTGGCCACCCACTTCGACGAGGTCGCCGGGCTGGAGATGTCTCCCGCCATGCGCGCGCTGGCCCGGGGCAAGCGGCCCGGGACGCCCGTGCACCAGGGCGACATGCGCGGATTCGATCTGGGCCGCGCCTTCGACGCGGTCTGCTGCCTGACGAGCTCGCTCGGCTACATGTCCGATGTGGGCGAGCTCGACGCCGCCGTCGCCGCCATGGCGCGCCACCTCGCCCCCGGCGGCGTGCTCGTCATCGACCCCTGGTGGTCGCCCGGCGCCTTCCTGGACGGTCACATCGCGCACGACGTGGTGCGCGCCGGCCCCCGGACGGTGGCACGGCTGTCGCACTCCCGGCGCGACGGTGACTCCGTCCGGCACGAGGCGCATTATCTCGTGGCGGACGCGACCGGCATCCGGCACTTCACGCACACCCAGCCGCTGACGCTGTTCACCCGGGCGCAGTACCTCGCCGCGCTCGAAAACGCCGGCTGCGCCGCCGAACACGTCGAGCACGACACCCACTTCACCGCCCGGGGCCTCTTCGTCGCGGTACGCGGCTGACCCTCTCGCGGGCCGTCGGGACCGTGCCCCGCCGGTGGGCGGCGGGCCGTATGGGCGGTGAGTCCCCGCCCGTCAGCGGGGTTCACCGGCGGCGGCGAAGTCCTCCCCCACGAGCAGCTGCCCGACCGACTCCACGACCGCCTGGAACGTCTCGGCCTGGTTGGTGAACCGATTGCCGAAGCGGTCGATCCTCCAGGGCGTCAGGTCGGCCAGGTCACTCGTTCCGTGCGCTACACGGTCGGCCAGCGCCTTTCCGAAGCCGGGACCGTGGGTGACGCCGAGTTCGTTGTCCCCGCCCATGGCGTAGAGGCCCTCGACACCCGGCACCGGGCCAACCAGCGCCATGTCGTCCGGGGTGTAACAGGGCGCGCCGTGTTTGACCCTGATGCTCGCCGGGCGGGACAGGGCCGGTATGAAGGTCGCGGCCCTGGCAACCCGCTGGTTCTCCAGGACGCCGTCGGTCGGCAACTCGTCCAGCCGGTCCGGCACCGGCGCGTCCACCAGGATGTTCCTCGGGTAGGTCGTGTACATGCCGCCCCAGAGCAGGCCGCCGTGGTGCCCTCGCACCCAGAGCACGGTGCCCCCGCCGGGTTCGCCGGGCATCAGGCCCTGGAGCATGAGCACGGGCATGGTCTCCGGGATGCCGAGAGGTTCGGTGATGATGCGCGAGGTGACCTGGGGTACGGCGGGCAGGAAGGCGCCCAGCGGCTCCAGCAGCCGGTTGCTCCAGGCACCGGCGGCCACCACCACGGTCTCGCAGTCCACCGCGCCGCCGGGCGTCTCGACCCCCGTGACCCGGCCGTTCCGGACGCGGATCTCGCTCACCGGACGCCGGGTGTCGATGACGCCGCCCCGTTCGGTGATCCGGTCGGCCATCGCGACGGCGACCTTGGCCGTGGTGACCTGCGCCCCGCAGGGAAGGTACCGGCCGCCGTACACCCCGTCGCCGGAGACCGCGCCGCCGGTGAGCTCCGCCATCCGGCCGGGCTCCACCTCGAAGCTGCCGGGGTCGGCCGCGTACCAGGTGAGCTGCTGGACCTGGTTCCACGCGGCTTCGCTGGCCGCCACCCAGAGCACGCCGTTGCGGCGGTAGTCGATGTCGTAGCCCGCCGCGTGCAGGCCCGCGTAGAAGTCCATGCCGTAGCGCTCGATGGGCAGCGCCTTCGACTCGGCCCCGTGCAGCGGGGAGATCGTGGTCCACGGGGCCAGGAAGCCTCCGCCCGCGCCGCTGGTGCCCTCGAACAGACCGTCCCGCTCAAGGAGACGCACGTTCTCGACCCCGGCCTCAAGCAGGTGAAGGGCGAGCGAGACACCCATCACCCCGCCGCCCACCACGACGACATCGGAACGGTCGGGCATGTCCGCCTCCTCAGGGAAAGACCACCGGGCCGGCGACGTCGCCGGTCAACCGGCTGTCACCACGCGATCACCAGGCCATACCGCCGCCTGGGCCCACCCCCGTCGGCCTCCGTCCGGCGACGTCCCGCGATGCTCACGCTCCGACCGTCGCATCCGTGCCCCGCCCCGCGC
The DNA here is from genome assembly GCF_040614315.1 of Streptosporangium sp. NPDC006007. Taxonomy (NCBI): domain Bacteria; kingdom Bacillati; phylum Actinomycetota; class Actinomycetes; order Streptosporangiales; family Streptosporangiaceae; genus Streptosporangium; species Streptosporangium sp. NPDC006007. Next base: position 102,492 of record NZ_JBEXUG010000005.1, read on the forward strand.
ATCTTCCAGATTGCCCGCCTTTCTCCAGCCGGATCCACCACAGCGCCCGGCCGCCGGCGTACCGCGCCGAATTCACCGGAGCCCCTGTTCTGATCCGGGTTCCGCGGCACCCGGATCAGATCTGATCGGGTGCCGCGGCCCTGGGGACGGTGAGGGATACGGCTGGGCTCTGCCGGGAGCTGGCTGAAAGTCCGATTAGTCCGGCTCGTCGTACGCATACGTACGATTTATCGAGCGTCCCCGCCGACCGCACCACGGAGCCGTCAATGGCGAACGCGCGCCGCGTCGAGGCGATCGCCGCGGACGCGGCACCGCACGCGAAGGTCATCGTGCGCGACAGCGCGACCGAGTACCGCCTCGCCGCCTCGATGTGGACGGCCGGCGGCGACCGGGCCCCGCGGGTCGCCCGGGAAAGGCCGCCGGATCCGGCGGGGTGTCCCCACGCCCCCCGGCCGGCCCGGCCCCGGATGGAGTACGGCCCGGCGACGCCCGGACCGGGCCCGGTCCCCGGCCCGCGAGCTGCGCTACAGTCGCGGGTGGCACGAACTGACGCGAGGTGCCTCCCTGGGGAGGAGAATCGGGAAGCCGGTGTGATTCCGGCACGGGCCCGCCGCGGTGATCGGGGAGCTGCCGTCCATGCACACGCGTGCGGCCACTGGCCTTCGGGCTGGGAAGGCGGACGGTGAAGGCGTAGATCCGAGAGTCCGAAGACCGGCCTCGCTCTCATCCGCCACCCGCCGAGGTGGCATGACGCAGCGGGAGCCTGCCCTGTGAACACCGACATCTATCACGTCATCCACCGCCGCCGTGACGTACGGGCCCAGTTCAGCGGCGAGCCCGTCCCCGACGACGTCCTTGAGCGCGTGCTGGGCGCCGCACACGCGGCCCCCAGTGTGGGACTGTCCCAGCCGTGGGACTTCGTCCTGGTAAGGGACCGGGATACCCGTCAGGCCTTTCACGATCACGTCCAGCGGGAGCGGGCCGTCTTCGCGGCCTCCCTCACCGGGAGCGAGACGGAGCGGTTCGCCCGGATAAAGATCGACGGGGTGCTGGAGTCGAGCCTGTCGGTGGTCGTCACCTACGACGCCGGGCGGGGCGGCACCGCGGTCCTTGGCCGGCACGCCATCGCCGACGCCGGCCTGTACTCGGTCTGCCTGGCCATCCAGAACCTGTGGCTGGCCGCCACCGCCGAGAACATGGGGGTCGGCTGGGTGTCGTTCTACCGCGAACCGTTCGTACGCCGGCTGCTCGGCATCCCCGCCGAGATCCGCCCGGTGGCCTGGCTGTGCCTGGGGCCGGTCTTCCATGTCGAGGCGGTGCCCGACCTGGAGCGCCACGGGTGGCGCCGCCGCGTCGCGCTGCGCACCGCGGTTCATCACGAACGCTGGTGAGACGTCCGCCCCAGCCCGTTCCGCGGAGGGCATCCCGTACCGGCCACGGCGGCGTCGCCACCCCCGTGGCCGGGCCCGGCGACGTCACTGTCGGCGCGGATCCCAGCCGTGATCTCGAACGGCCCCGGAGTACCGGCGGAGAAGGGCCGGAGACTCTCGCGTCCGGATTACGGGATCGCCACGGTCACCGGCGAACCGGTCCCGGCGCACAGCAGGCGCACGGCGTCGACGGACGCCCTCAGGGCGACCAGCTCATGGTCGATGTCCAGCCCTCCGGAGGAGGCATAGGTCTCGGTGACGGCCGTGCCGAGCACCGCGAGCGCCGAGGCGGTGTGCTCCATGGCCTGGCGGACCTCCTCGTCCGCCGACTCGGCCGCCTCACGTACGGCCTTCTCCCCGTCGTAGGTATGAATCTGCAGGACTATCGGGATGAGGTCACTGGCGATGGTCTCGTCGAGGTCGTACAGCGCCCGCTCGTACTGTACACAGGCCGCTCTGTTGCGCGGGCTGACACCGGTGCCGGGAGTGATGGGCAAGGGCTCCTGCGAACCGGAACATCCCGCCATAAGGGCAGTAAATAAGGCAAGTGGAGTGATTCTCCGCAAGATAGCTCCTGGCTACGAGGAAGGGGCGGAGAGTAGACGCCGGCCACCGAGGACCGGTTGTCCGAACAGAGACACGGACCAGTCGCCATGGGGCGGAATTCTACGGCAACCGGAGTTCGAATGACTTTTTTCTCGTATCCTCGCGAGGATGTCGAGAATACAAGGGTCTGCTTCGACCTATACCTGAAAGCGCTGACAAGAGCGCATGAAGGTTGAGGAGTGCGAACATGAAGTACATGCTGCTGATGCAGTTCGGTCCGCAGAGCGGCCTCCCGCCGATCGACACCTGGCCCCCGCAGGACCTCAAGGCCCACATCGCGTTCATGCACGAGGCGAACGGCAGGCTCGTCGAGGCGGGGGAGTTCGTGGACGCGCAGGGGCTGGCCGATCCGGGACAGGCCAGGATCGTGCGGGCCGGTGACGGCGGCGCCCCCGTCATCACCGACGGCCCCTACCCCGAGACCAAGGAGTTCCTGGTCGGCTACTGGATCGTCGACTGCGAGAGCCCGGAGCGGGCGATCGACCTCGCCGCGTACGTCTCGGCCGCGCCCGGCCCCGGCGGCAGGCCGCTGAACATGCCGATCGAGGTGCGCCAGGTGATGTCGGGCCCACCCGAGGAGCTGTGACCGCTGAACACCCCGGCCGCCGACGACCTGCTGCGCGTACTGGCTCCGCAGGTCGTCGGCGTGCTCACCCGGCGTTTCGGAGACTTCGACGCCGCCGAGGACGCGGTTCAGGAGGCGCTGCTGGACGCCACGGCCCAGTGGCCCGAACAGGGCCTGCCCGACAATCCTCGGGGCCGGCTCATCCAGGTCGCCTCCCGCCGGATGGCCGAGCGGCTACGCGGTGAGCAGGCCCGCCGCCGCCGGGAGGAGCGGGCGGCCGCGCAGACACCCCCGGACCGGTGGACGGCGCCCCCCGCGGACGACCCGCACCGGACGGACCGGGACGAGCGGATGCGGCACCGGGCGGACACCCGCGGTCGGCTCTCACGACCGACGCCACATCCTCCCCGTCCCACCTCAGGCGCCGGGGCGATCAGTTCTTACGGCCGACGCCACCGGCCTGGCCGATGACCGGAACCTCGCCGAAGGCGCCCGCGTCCGGCCGCCACAGCGGGACCGAGACGACGCCGGGGTCGAGCAGCTCCAGGCCGTCGAAGAAACCGGCGACCTCGTCATGGGCGCGCAGGACATAGGGGATGGCACCGGACTCGTTGTAGGTCTGCTGAGCCTCGTCGTAGGCGCCGTCGTCGCCCCCGGGGGCGACTTCGACAGGGACGCTGATGCCGTCGTTGAGCGACAGGTAACTGCCGGGCGGCAGGCCGGCCAGCAGCCGGGCCACGATGGAGCGCGCCTCGGCGTAGTCGGCGATGTGGCCGGTGACACCGCTCAGGATGAGCGCGACCGGCCGGGTGAGGTCGAGCGCGGCGGCGGCATGGCGCAGGATCGCCCCGGGGTCGTGCAGGTCGGCGTCGACGTAGCTGGTGGCGCCTTCGGGACTGCTGGTGAGCAGGGCGCGGGCGTGCACGAGCACCAGCGGGTCGTTGTCGACGTAGACGACATGGGACTCGGGGGCGACGCGCTGCGCGATCTCGTGGGTGTTGTCGACGGTCGGCAGGCCGGTGCCGACGTCGAGGAACTGCCGGACCCGGGCCTCCCCCGCCAGGTGGCGGATGGTGCGGGCCAGAAACGCCCGGGAGTGACGGGCGATGTCGACGATGCCGGGGAAGACCGCGGCGTAGGCGTCACCGGCCTGCCGGTCCACGGGGTAGTTGTCCTTGCCGCCCAGCCAGTGATTCCAGATGCGCGCCGAGTGCGGCACAGAGGTGTCGATGTGGGGCGTGGCCTGACCGGGAGGGAACGAACCATCTGCCACAGGGGGAAACCTCTCCTTAATTCGGGCTCAGTCGTCATCTCACAACCTAGCCTTCCCTCCCCACGCCACCCCCCAATCGTGGATCTTGAACAGAACGACCGGCCAGACTCCCCCGCCCCAGGATCGGCCACAGGCGATCCGCACGACATCACGGGCCGCCCGTTCACCCGGCAGGGATCGCATTCCGATGACAACCAGCCGGAAAAAGAGCACCCCTAACCGTGAACGTCCAGGTCAGGGGTGCTTTTCGTGTGATCACGAGGGGTAGGGCGGGCGGGACTCGAACCCGCGACCCAGGGATTATGAGACACCGATACAAGTCCTGAGGATCACGCCCCCTAGCTGGGATAACACTTCCAGCGATACGCGCTCGACAGTCACTTCGGCACGTATTCGGCACGGCCGCATTCCGCCGGAGCTGCCACAACGCCTCGTGGCGACCACGAAGACCGACTTAACGAGGAGAGGTTCTCAGATCAGCGTATGTAGTAGATCACCTTGAGCGATGATGCATGCATGGCTGATGGGCGTCCAAGCTGGCTAAACCGCGAAGTACCAGGGCAAGATCAGGTGTTGCTTCCCCTGCTCGGGGAGATGTTGAAGTCCTACCGCACCGCGAACAGCCTGACACAGGCCGAGCTAGCCGAACGCCTTCTCATCGATCAGACGTATGTTTCGAAGATCGAGCGTGGAGCGCGGGTCATCAAGAACGTGGACTTTCTCTTGCGCGTCACCCAGCTGCTGGACATCTCGCCTGGCCAACTTGGTCTTGCGAACAGCCAGAGCACCGAGACGGACTCACCGGACAGTCCCGCGACGGCCAGCCAACGGCGGTGGCGTGAAGAACGCCGCTATCTCAACCAGCACCGCGCAAGCCTCGCCGCCGAGGCCGTGGCACTCTACCCCCGGCAGGTACGAGTGAGGGATGTGCCGCTGATCGCGGGTGAGGGATGGCTACCTCAGGAACCCGTACGTCTGGAAGAGATCGAACTCACCTGGATCGACGGCCCTCAGCGAGTCGCCGTAGACGGCACCGAACCCGAGGCATTCGCGGCCCGGCCTCTTCGTGTTCCCGGACGGGCGTACGACCGCTACACCTCGGCGATTCGCTACCTCGACCCGCCAACCCTCTTCGAGAACCGGCCGAGCTACCGACTGACGGATCTGAACTGGCATAACGGCAATGGTCAGATGTCGTTCGGTCTGGCCAACTACTTTGACAAGCTGGACATCTCCGAGGCCGTAGGACATGAACTCGCCGCCGCGAGAATGAAGAACCAGCATGTCACCTGGGCGGATCTGCCCTTCCGGACGTTACTCAGCGATCCATTCGGATTCCGTCGCCGGGCCGTCATTCCAGCGATCACAACGCTGACGTTGCGCCGCCGACGCACACATGGAACGGCCACGTTCATGCTCCACTGGCGCGATCCCGCCAAGGTGGCCACGGCCTCCGGTCTGTACGACGTGATCCCCGCCGGGGAGTTCCAGCCGTCCAGCATGGCGCCCTGGGACCTGTCGAACGACTTCGACCTGTGGCGCAACGTCGTGAGGGAACTGAGTGAGGAAGTGCTCGGAACGCCGGAGCACGACGGCAGCCGAAGCGCCCCAATCGAGTACGACGGTTGGCCGCTCTACCGGGACTTGGGCCGTGCTCTTCAGGAGAGGCGAGTCTCGATCTACTGCCTCGGCGTCGCCCTGGACGCGCTGACGCTGGCTGCGACTATCATGACCGTCCTGGTCATTGACGATGATGTATTTGACGACCTGCTGGCCGACATGGTCACAGCCAATGCGGAAGGCATCACGGTCTTCGGAGAAGCAGGCCAGCACGGCATCCCGTTCACCGAGCCCAACGTCAACCGCCTGCTCACCTCCGAGCCGATGGCCTCGCCGGGTGCCGGCTGTCTCGCCCTCGCCTGGAGATATCGAGGGCTTCTGCTGTCGCCATAGAGTGTCCTAGGCAATGCTGTCTCTTGCCCTGGGGGCGTCATGAGTGCGAACGAGCAGCCGAAGGGCCTCCACGCGACGTGGCAGCAGGCCCGCTACTACCTAAACGGTCACCGTCACGAACTCGCCCGCATCGCAGACCGGCTCTATCCCGAATACGAACGGGTAGGGTCGACGCGCCTGCTGACCCGTGATAACTGGCGGCTGAGCGAGCCACTTGCGTTCGATCAGGTCGCACTGAAGTGGAGCGATCGCGCCCCCGCACCGGTCGTGACCGGCGGGGAACCGGAAGTCCGATCGGCTCTCACTGAGGGCAGCGCCACCTATGCCGAAGCCATGGCAAAACACGGTAAACCGGGCCTGTTCGAGAATCGTCCGTGCTACCGGCTGCTCGACGTGGCGTGGCCGACGCTGAACTTCACCCGCGGCTCCTACTTCGACAGCGTCAACGTCGGAGAGGCGGCGGCTCACGAGCTGGCGACGGCCCATCTGCGGCGTGAGGACAGGCTTCCGTTCCGGTCTCTCATAGGGGACCCCACCAACCTGAGCGGGCGTGTCGTCCTTCCCGCCGTGTCGATGCTGACCCTGCGACGCGATAGCCATACCGGGGAGATGACGTTTGTCCTGCATTGGCGCGACCCCGCACGGGTCGCACATGGAGGTGGTCTCTACCAGGTCATGCCGGTGGGAGTCTTCCAGCCGATAGGTGATGCTCCGGCAGATGAGATCCGAGATTTCGATCTCTGGAAGGGCATCGTACGGGAGTACAGCGAGGAGTTCCTTGGGCGCTCAGAGATGTATGACGAGGCGTTCACCTACAATTCCTGGCCCTTCTATCGGCAGATGGAGCAGGCCCGCGCTGACAACCGGCTTCGATCCTTCGTACTCGGCCTGGGGATCGACCCGCTGACGTTCGCGGCCGACATCCTGGCAGTGACCGTCATCGAGGCAGAGACATTCGACGCACTCTTCAAGGAAGCCGTCGAGGACAACGAGGAGGGTCGGGTCATCGGGGTGGCCGGCATCTCCTTTCGGGCCGATCAGGTGACCCGGTATGTCCATGACGAGCCGATGCAGGCAGCTGGTGCGGCCGTACTAGAGCTGGCCTGGGAGCACCGGCACGCCCTCGTGTCATAGTCCAGGCCGCCGTATGACAGCGAGTCATATCCGCTGCACCGGTAGGCCAAACTGTCCCACTTCAAGGCCCTGACCGCGTGGAACTCTCGTCTTAGCAGAAAAGAACGACGCGAGAGACGAGGCAGGACATGAGATGGAGTGCCATCCCGCGGGCAACGGTCCGCTTCGGTCCGGGTGAGCCGACCTGGACAGGTGGACGTCTAACCGCGGCCGTCGCCTCGGGACTCGCTTCCGCCTTCCAGCGCGGCAACACGTTCAGTCAGTTCGCGAAGACGTCTCTCCATCTCAGCGAGGCGACCTACGACGCTGCCGCCCTCGCTCCCCATGGGCTCGTCATCACTTCGTACGAAGAGGGCACGCCCTTGCTGGGCCACTATGAGTCCTTCAATGCGAAGCTCCCGCAGGGCGTTCTGGACCGTCTGCGGAGAGATCCCGGCTTCTGCGGCCAGTTCGCGAATCGACGGCAGCCGCTGCCCCGGCTTGTACTGCTTCTCCACCCGAATCTTTCGCCGTAGCTGGTCAGCAAGCTGTAGGTACGGCGGGCGGGGGTCGTTGTCACTGATCGCCATCTGATCAGCGTACCCGTATCAGACAGAACTTCTATGGCACAGCCTGTTGCGTGCCAGCACAGTGCCAGCTATGTTGGCTCGTACCAGCACAGTTACTTGAGCTGGAAGAACCAAGAACTCCCCCTGCACAGCCGGAAGAACCGGGAAGGCGACTTCGTCGCGCGCCGACGGGCTGAGCATTCGCCATTTTTCAACTTAATTCGGGCCACCGCCTCCCACTGAAAAAGGCGGTCTGCGCAGGTCAACGAGCCTGCGCGCTGAACCTCACACCGGGGCGGCCCTCCATCGACCAAGACACAGGGCCGCCCCATGAGACTCCGGAAGGAGTACCGCCATCATGACCTACCTGTTGATCCCGGCCAAGGTGCGCCGGGACGGCTGTCACTGCTGCGGCGGTGGCGGGTGGATGACCTCCACCCAGATCTGCGGTGTCTGCGAGGGCACCGGCCAGTGCGGGGTGCACCGATGAGCCGTGAGCAGTGGCCGGCGGGAGCCAACACCACGCCCACCAAGCCGATCTACACCTGCCCCGGCTGCGGCGCGCAGTCGTCGGCCCCGATCACCCACACCCACACCCACGGCGGTGCGCGATGACCGCCCTTCCCGAGCGCATCACGAACTGGTACGACATCCCCGCCACCGTGCCGATCAGCACGATCCTGGAGCGTCACCTGGAGCTGCACATGCGGGTCACCATGGCCCGCGGCGCCTGCGACCCCACCGTGCACGGCAACCCCTGCCGAGAGCCGCTCACCCCTGCCGAGTGGGTCGAGTTGCTCGCGCTGGGCGAGTGCATCGCCCGCACGGTACGCCACCCCGCCGACGTCCACCATGCGCTGCAGGACGGGGTGAGCTGGTACCAGATCGCCGAAGCCGTCGGCCAGGGCGAGCAGGAAGCGCGGCAGGCGTACCGGGCGTGGGCCGACGGGCAGCGCAACCTGCACGAGCACTACGGCGACATCGGCATGCCGCCCGGGGAGCACGCCGAGGCGCTCATCCGGGCGGCCGACCTGACCGGCGGTGCCGAGTGACGCCCGCGACCGAGTCCGCCGATACCGACGCCGAGGAGATCGACTGATGACCGACGACCCCACCGAGTGCCGCGTGTGCGGCGCCCCCTACTACTCGCGACGGCTGTACTGCTCGACCTCCTGCGAGGAGGTCGGCCGCGAGGCCGACGAGTGCGCCGCCAAATGCCGGGTCGTCATCTCCCTGCTGGAGAAGCGCGCCCGCTGATGACCAAAACCTGCCCCACCTGCAAAGGCACCGGCCAGACCTGGGGGCTGACCTGCCGCACCTGTGACGGTGACGGCAACGTGCCCCGCTGACAAACCGGTCCCGGGCCGCGACTCGACCGCGGCCCGGGACTTTCAACTCCCCTGATCAGTACGAAGGAGCGCACCCATCATGACCCACGGGTCGATACCGAAGCCCACCCCGTTCCCGTTCTTCCTCCGGTCCGTTCACCCCTCGCGGGGCGCCCTGGGGGAGGGCGCCGAGTGTGTTTACGACCCCGAGTTGCACACCGGCCCCGCCGGTGCGGAGTCGCCCATGGAGCGGGCGGCCCGCCAGGAGGTGGCCCGCGAGGTCTGCTCGGCCTGCCCGGTGCTGCCGCGGTGCCTGGCCTACGCCCTGGCCGCCGCCCCCACCACGGGCGTGTGGGCGGCCTGGACCGCCCGGGAGCTCACCGCCTCCGCTCCCGGCGAGCTGGCGGAGGTGGCCTGATGAGCACTCCCCGGTACTTCAGCGTCATAGCGCCGGCGCCGTGGAACAAGTCCGGCAAGGCCCGTATCACGGTGCGTACCGGTGGCGCCTATGAGGTGTACCTGTGCGTGGGCAACGACCGCAGCGGTATGAGCGCCGATGAGGCGTGGGCGCTGTGGACGGCGCTGGGCAACGCCCTGCCGGCCGTCTTCGGCCCCGCCCCGGAGTGGGCGACCTCTCAGGCCACCACCGGCGGGGAGGGCTGAGGATGAGCCGTTTTCAGTGCGTCGACTGCGACCACGAGCACCACACGGCCGTCTCCTGCCCGCGCTGCCGGCAGTTGCGCGGTCAGGTGGAGGTCTGCCGCTCCCACGGCGCCCGGCCGCTGGCCCGCTGCGGCGCCTGCCGCACCCTGGCCCGGTCCCAGGCCGGCATCTGACCTCCAAGGACTCCTGACATGACCATTCACCTCAACTTTTGTCGCGGCCCGCACCGCGAAAAGAGCGCATGAGTAACGAGGAGCCGAACGTGAAGATCACGCAGAAGGCACAGCACGTGGTCACCGTCACCGGCCCTGTGACGATCCGGGGCACCGAGGTGATGAACGAGGCCGGTGAGGTGGTCGCCCGGGTCGGCATCACCTTGAGCGGCAAGGGCGGCAAGTCCATGAAGACCAGGAAGTAGGGGGATCGACATGGCTAAAGACGTCACCGGCCGGAAGGTCCAGCGTCTCCCCGGCGCGGACGGCCGCACCGTCCGCTTCCACGGCACCCGCGCCGAGGCCGAAGCCTACGTGCGGATGCTGGCCACCCACCCCGACCCCGACAACTGCGACGACGAACAGGAGGACCGATGACCATCACCACCCCGACCCCGGAGCCGATGCCCGAGGACGTTACGCGCGGTCTGGCCGCGCTGGAACGTCACCTCGCCGAGCAGGTTCCGGCCGTTGCGTCGGTGCGGCCGGTTGAGGCTGAGGGTCAGACCCGGCGTGTGCGGCGGTTACGCGCCGAGGTGGCCGAGGCCCATCTGCTGGCCGGTCTGCAAGACGACGACGCGCCGCTCATGCTGGACACCGCGAAGGTGCGTAAGCGCCGCAAGGCCGCCCGGGAGGCGGCCCGATTGCACGAGCTCGGTCAGGACCCGGCGATGCGTGCCTTCCAGGCCGCCCGCATGCGGCGCGTCCTGGTGGCCGCGGGCATGGTGTCGCTGACGTTGGCGCTGGCCTGGTCAACGGCCGGGGTTCAGGTCTTCGCCGCCGACCGCGCCCCGGCGTGGTCGCCGTCGTGGGTGTTCGCCTGGCTGGTCGAGCCGTTCATGTCCCTGGCTCTGCTGGTCGTGGTCGGCGCCCGCGCCTACCTCGCCACCCAGGGCGCCCCGATCACCTCCCGTTCCCTGGTGCGGATCGAGTGGCTGTTCCTGGCGCTGACGCTGGGCATGAACGCCTGGCCCTACCTGCCCAGCGTCGCCGAGACGTTCAGTCTGTCGCGGCTGGTGCTGCACATCCTGGGGCCGATCGTCGCCGTGGCCGTCGTGACCGCCCTGCCGATCATCCTGGCCGCGTTCACCCGCCTGGACCACGGCCACACGGGCAGGGAGGCCGGTAACCCCCTTACCGGCCCGGAGTACAGGCCAAACGCCGCCGTCGGCCACCCCAGCGATCCGCCGGACGGTAACCCCGCCACCGCCGTCTTGACCACGCACGTGCGGCATCTGATCACCGCCGGGGAACTGCCCGCCCGCCCCAGTGCCGCCGCGATCCGCCGGGAGCTGCGCTGCGGCATGGACATCGCCCGCGCCCTGCGCGATGCCCTCGCCCGGGGGGAGGCGGACCGATGACCAGGGAATCAACCATTCAGCAGCCCGCCGCCGGTCCGGCCGACGAAGAGGCCGGACCGCAGGCCGCCGGCACCGTTACCGGCGCCGCTGACGCCGCGCATCGCGCTGAGCCGTCCGTCCCGGCGGACAACAGGCCAGAGCAGGAGCGGGAGCGGGGGTTTCCGGCCGGGCAGCTGGCCGCCGGTGGGCTGTCGGTGGCTGCCGCGCTGCTAGCCGGCTTGTATCAGGTGGCCGGGGCGTGGGGGGTGGCCGCCGCCGGTGCCACCGCCGGGGGCGGGGCGTTCGCCTACCTCCGCAGGCGTCGCCGGGGCCGCGCGGGCGGTCCGCTCGGTTCCGGCGGGCCGTCCGGGGGGCGGCGCACCGGCCGGACCGGCGCGTCCTCCTCCGGCGGCGCCCGCCGGACCGGTGGGGGGCTGCTGGGGCGTGTCGGCCGGTCCGGCCAGTCCGGCGGGCGGTCCGGTGGCCGTCTGGCGGGCGGTGCGCAGCGTGGGGGCCGCGCGCGGTCCGGCCGCTCCGGCGGCTCGCCCGCCGGAGCGGCCCGGACGGGCGGGCTGCTGGGCAGGGCGGGCCGATCGAACCGATCGAAGCGGGCCGGGCGCAGCGGCGCCGCAGGCACCGGGACGCCTGGGTCCGGGCGTGGGCAGCGTCGCAGCGGACGGGGCCGCACCAGGCACGGCGGGCACGGTGTTCGGCGGGTGGCCGGTGGCGCCGTCCGCGCCACCCGCCGGGGCGCTCGCCAGATCGGGGGCGCGGTGGCCGCGACCGGGCGAGGCGTGCGGCGCGCCGGAGCATGGGCCGACCGGGCGACCGGGCAGCGCGCCAGCCGTGCGTTCGACGCCACCGGCCGGGGCGTGCGCCGGGCAGGCCGCACCGCCGGACGCGCCGCACGCCGGACCGTTGGGCGGACAGGCCGCGCCGCCCGCCGGGGTGTGCGCCGGGCGGGGGTGTGGGCTGATCGGCGCACCGGCCGCCGTGTCAGCACCGCGTGGGCCGCCGCCCGCACCGGCCGAGGGTTTCGGGCCGCGCGCCGGGCCGCGCTGGCCGCGCGGTCCGGGGCGCGCCGGTGGGATGCGGAGATGACCGCCGGTCTGGTGGCGCTGGTGGCCTGGCTGACCGCCCGGTGGCGCCGCACCCCCACGACCGCATCCGGCACGACCACCGAAACCACCGGGACCGCCGAAACCGCCGGGACCGCCCCGGCCGACGGCGACCCGGCCATCACCACACGCATCGAATGTCCCCGCTGCGGCGCCACACACAAGATCCATATTCCCGCCGAGGAAGACGACACCTGGATCACCTGCGGGTGCGGCCTGAAGATCTGCGCCTTCCGCAAACCGGTCGACCCGCCCGACGACTGGGACAAGACCGAGGCCACGGCATCGACCAGCTCCGCCCAGCACCACCACCCCTCCACCGCGCCAACCACCACTTCCAGTTCCAGGAGGACCCGCACCATGAGCACCTTCCCGCTGGCCACCGTGGCCGCCGAGATGAACGCCGCCGCCGCCAGCCACGCCCCCGCCGACATGTGGGTCGTCGCCCGGGAGCTGGACCAGCTCACCGAGGTGCCCGCCTACGTCGCGCTGGCCATCCGCACCTACACCACCCGCCTGCAGGGCGAATACCCGATCGACCCGGCGGTGGTCGAGGCGATCCACCGCCTCTATCAGGCCCAGGCCCAGCTGGTGAGCGTGGCCGAGGAGATCGGGCCGCTGTTTCGCCGGGTGCACGCCGACGACCTCAAGCGCGAGGAGGCCCCCCGAACCGGCGAGCCCCTGTGGAACGTCTGACGCCGACCGGGTAACCGGCTGACCCGCACCACCCACTGAAAGGAGATGCCCGGTGGGCACCACCACGACCCGCACCCCGCGCCCCGACTGGTCGTTGAAACCACGCGGCACGGCCAGCGCGACCGCCCAAGGCGCGCTCGCCCTGGCCGCGCTGGCCGCGGCCGGTGACCTGACCGCCCTGAACCCCCTGTGGGGCGGGGCCGCCACTGTCGCCGGCGCGCTGGGCACGATCGTGGCCGGCGCCCACCACAACCATGGCCCCGCCGCGCTGCTGTATCGGCTGGGCTGCTGGCTGAGCGCCGGAACATGGTGGACCTACACCCTGGCTACCACCCCGTGGAACCTCAACACCTTCGCCGCCCTCGGGGTGGGCGCCTTGACCGCCGGGCTGCTGGCCCCGCTGGGACGCAGCACTCCCCGCAACGGCCAGCGGCCCGGCACCGCCCTGGTACTACGGCACGCCAGCCGTATCGGCGCCGAATGGGAGGCCCGCGTCCAACGGGTATGCCGCATCCGGGTCACCGTGACGGAGGTGACCATGTGGGCTACCCGGACCGGCTACGACGTCCACCTGGACCTGCCCGGAGCAGGTTCCACCCTGACCCAGATCTCCGGCGCCGCCGACGCGCTGGCCACCGACGCTCGCCTTCCCGAGGGCTGCGGGGTGGAGGTCGGCCCCGGCCTGCACCGCGCCGCCGTCGTGCTGCGGGTCTCCACCGTCAACCGGCTGGAGGAGGAAATCCCGTACCCGGTGCTGACCGTCGGCGCGAGCATCATGGACGCGGTCGAGATCGGCGAGTACCGCAACGGCGACGTCGTCCAGGTGCCGCTACGCCAAGCGTCGGTGCTGGCCATCGGCCAGACCGGATCGGGTAAGACGATCCTGCTCAACGTGCTCACCGCAGGGGTGGGCCGCTGCCGGGATGCGCTGGTGTGGCACATCGACCTCAACGGCGGGTCCCTGTCACAGATGTGGCTGGCCCCCTGGCTGGACGGGCGCACCGACCGCCCGGCCGTCGACTGGGCCGCCTCCACCCCCGGCGAAGCGCTTCAGATGGCCGAGGCCGCGCTGTGCATCGCCAAGGACCGCAAAACCAGCGCCCGTAAACTCAAGATCGCCGCCGATGCCACGCTCATGCCGGTCTCCCCCGACCTGCCCGAGATCGTCATCTTCCTGGACGAAGGCGCCGAGGCCGTCTCACCCGGTGACCGGTCGGTGCGTGAGCTGCGCGATGCGCTGGAGGAAATCCAGCGCATCGGCCGCGACTCGGCGGTGCGGATCGTCGCCTCCTCCCTGCGATCGACCTCCGACGTGTTACCGCCCATGATCAAAAAGATGTCGCACGTGCGGATCGCCATGTACGTGCAAGACCAGTCCGAGCTGGGGCTGATGTATGAGCACAACCGGGCGGTCAACGTCGCCGACCTCCCCGGCCCGGGCTGCGGGTTCGTCCAGATCGGCCAGGCCACCCCGCGCCCGTTCAAGGGCCGGTACATGCTGCCCTCCACCGTCATCACCGCCGCCGTGCAGATCGCTGCCGCACGGCCCGACCTGGACCCACGCGCCCAGCGGCTCGCCGGACGCGCCTACGCCGAACGCTACGACCGTATGCGTCAGGCGTTCACCGACCACGACACCGACGACACCACCGCAGGCTACGAGCTGGCCATTCCTGCTACGCCGGTGGCGCCGGCGCGGCGCCTCACCGTGCTGCCCGGCGGGCACGGCGCGGATTCCTGGGCCGACCCGTTCACCCTCGCCCGCCGCCCCGGCCCCGGCCCGGCGCCGACGTCGGCCGCCGACTGGCCCGCCCCGCACCCCCGCATGCTGCACGCCGAACAGATCCGTCCCCTAACCGCGACGACCTCGCCAATCTCCGTCACGCCGGCCGCCCCCACCCCTGGATGGCCGCTGCCGGAGATACTCCGCCGCGCCCTGCAAGCCTTCACCGACACCGGCGACGACCGCATGCACAGCGCCACCCTCGCCGAAACCCTCGGCACCACCCCCACCGAACTGGCCCCCCTGCTACGCGCTCTGGGCATCGCCCCCCTGGACAACGCCTTCAGCCGCGACGGCGTCACCCGCCGGGGCTACGCCCGTGACGACCTGATCGCGGCTGCGCAGCGTATCCACCGCCGCGAGATCGACGTCCCCGAGGAGGTGTCCCGGTGGCCCGCCGCATGAGGTGTGGGACCCCCACGTGGGACCCCCACACCCCCACACCCCCCACGTGGGACCCCCACACCCGCCACCAGCAGCGAAAACACCCCCACTGTGGGGGTGTGGGGGTCCCGTGAACCCCCCGGTTCCCCACCTCTGACGGCCCCCTCCCCCCTCTCCCGTCCACTCCCACGTGGGGGTCCCACACCCCCCGCCCCACCCCCCTGCGCACCCCTGCCGCTTCTTCACTCACAGTGACCAAAACTGTTTAGGTCACTTTCCCCGCCACCTCTGCAATCGCCGAAGGCTGTGATTCGCCATGCTAAAAATCGCCTGCCTCCTCCTGCTTGCCCTGCCCCTGCTCGCCGCCGGGGCCGCCCTGATCGGCTACCACCATCTGCTGACCCGCCGCCCCTACACCACCTGCCGCCCCTGCCGCGGTACCGGCTACCGCCGTAGCCGCCTGTTCGCCCACTCGGCCGGTTACTGCCCCGACTGCACCGGCACCGGCATACGGCCCCGCCTCGGCCAACAGGTCCACCTCTACACCCGGCGCCCGCACTCCGGCGACACCCGATGAGCGCGCCCACCCCGCCCGACGCGGAAGCCGCGACGTGATCGGCCGCACCTACCTCGAACGGGGTGAACCGGTCGTGGTGCTCATCCGCTGGAACGGCCCTGGCCCCCGCAACGTCCTGATCCAACGCGCCGACGGCTCGAAGGTCGTGCGCCCGTTCCGTGGCCTGCGCCGCCCCAAGGAGGAGACACCGATGCCATCCGTCAACCCGCCGACGAACGCCAAGCGCCGCGACCTCCAGGCCCAGGTCATCACCCGTGACGGTGGCGCCTGCCAGTGCCGGACCGGCACTCCCACCGCCTGCGGACGGCCCCACACCTGCGGCGCGGGCCGCTGCCTGACCCGCCACACCCCGGCCGCACCGCTGCACGTCGTCGCGCGCGACGACATCCGCCCCGAGTCGGCCGCCGCACTCCCACCCGGCGACCTCATAGCCCTGTGCGACAGCTGCCACAGAGCTTTGCTGACCCGACGCCGCAAGACCCGCAACCGGACCGTGCCCGTCCCCGACGCCCTGTTCTAAAGGTCCAAAGGAGGTTCCACATGAGCCCGCATCCGACCCTGCGCTATGCCCTGGCCGCCGCCGCCCGCGGCTGGCACGTCTTCCCCGTCTCCATCGGAGACAAGCCCCCCGTCAAGGGTTTCACCGACTGGGAGGCCAACGCCACCACCGACCCTGCCACCATCCGGCGGTGGTGGGCGCGGGCGCCCTGGAACGTTGGCATCGCCTGCGGCCCCTCCGGCCTGGTCGTGATCGACCTGGACACCCCCAAGAACACGAAGGAGGGGCTTCGCCCCCCGCCCCCCTGGGACCTGCCGGGGGTCACCGACGGCGCCGACGTGCTGGCCGCCGCGTCAGGACACCCCGGTGAAACCGGGATCAAGGAGGGTGTCGATGACGGCTCCACCGTCTCCGTAGACGAGGGTGTCGCTGTCCCAATGAAGCTGGACATCGTCCAGACCGCGAGAGCGGATCAGATTGTCGTAGTTCTTCAGCGCAATGCGGGTCTCTTCAGTCATGAGCCCGACGTTAACCACGTCCCTCAGTCTTTGGAAGGGACAACCGCGTGATGGCTACCGATCTCGCTATCTCCCTGCTGGCCGGTGCCCTGCATCACGTTGCTCAAGGCCGGAAAATCTTTCCGTGCGTCCCCGGAGCTAAGTGGCCTTTGGGCAGGTTGGTCCCCAACGGCTTTCACGGGGCGAGCGACGATTCTGAGTTGGTCTCCCGCTGGTGGAAGCACTGCCCAACCGCCAACGTCGCCATCCCCACAGGTCAAGGCAGCTTCGACGTCCTAGACATCGATCTCAAACCCGCCGGAAGCGGCTACGTCGCCTTCAACCGGCTCAAAGCCGCGGGCATCCTGCCGCCCCCGCTGGCCATCATCGCCACCCCCTCGGGCGGGATGCACTGTTACTACCCCGGCACCGCCCAGGCCTGCGGTTCGCTGCGCAGTCACTTCCTGGACTTCAAAGCCACCGGCGGCTACGTCCTGACCCCGCCAAGTGTGGTCGACGGCACGGCCTACCGTCTCACCGCGGCGCCCGCCAACACGGGAGACCAACTCAACTGGGGGGCGGTCTGTCAGTTCCTCAACCCACCCCGGCCCCGCGCCGCGATCCCCGCGCCGCACACCCGGCCGACGATCGGCACGGGCATTCCTGGTCTGGCCGCCTGGCTGGCCACCCAGGCCAAGGGCAACCGCAACCGCGGCCTGTTTTGGGCTTGTTGCCGCGCGGTCGAAAACGGCGCCACCGAACTCGATCTGGAGGAGCTGGTCACCGTGATCGTCGGCCAGGGCCTGGGCGAGCGCGAAGCCCGCCGCACCGCCTCCGACGCCCTGCGCACCGCCAGGAGAAGCGCATGACACCCACCACCACGACCCACACCGGAGCCGATCTCATGCCTGAACCCATCACCCGCGGCGCGCTGCTGCTTGACGCCCTGCTGGCCGCCCTGACCCGCTACGTGATCCTGCCGACCCCCGAGGCCGCGGATGCGGTGGTGTTGTGGATCGCGGCCAGTCACGCTCAGCCCGCGTGGGCGCACGCGCCCCGGCT
The DNA here is from genome assembly GCF_040614315.1 of Streptosporangium sp. NPDC006007. Taxonomy (NCBI): domain Bacteria; kingdom Bacillati; phylum Actinomycetota; class Actinomycetes; order Streptosporangiales; family Streptosporangiaceae; genus Streptosporangium; species Streptosporangium sp. NPDC006007. Next base: position 120,160 of record NZ_JBEXUG010000005.1, read on the forward strand.
GGTGATCCGCGCCCCGGAAAAGCGGTGCGGCAAGTCCCGGCTGCTGGACGTGGTCGAGGCCACCTGCCACAACCCGTTCATCACCGTCAACTCGTCCAGCGCGGCGGTCTACCGGTCGATCAGCGAGGACCCGCCCACGATGTTGGTCGATGAGGCCGACACCATCTTCGGTCCGAAGGCGGACGGGAACGAGGATCTGCGCGGGCTGCTGAACGCCGGTCACCAGCGCAACCGCCCGGCCAAGCGCTACGACGCCAACGCCAACCGGGTGGAGTCCATCCCCACCTTCGCCATGGCCGCCCTGGCGGGGATCGGCGCGATGCCCGACACCATCGAAGACCGCGCCGTCGTGGTCCGCATGCGCCGCCGCGGCCCGGGGGAATCGGTGGCCCCGTACCGGCACCGCCGGGATCGGCCCGCGCTGCGCCGGCTGGCCGAAGACCTGTCGGCCTGGCTGCGCGCCGACCTGCCCGTCCTGGAGCAGGCCGAACCGCCCATGCCGGTGGAAGACCGCGCCGCCGACACCTGGGAACCCCTGGTCGCCGTCGCCGACCACGCCGGGGGCCACTGGCCCGAACGCGCCCGCGCCGCAGTACTCGCACTCACCACCGAAGCCGACGACAACGGCGAAACCTCGAACCGGGTCCGCCTGCTGGCCGACTGCCGCACCGCGTTCAGCGCCGACCCCGCCCTACCCACCGCCGTCCTTTTGGAGCGGCTTAAGGCCGACTCCGAAGCGCCGTGGGCCGACTACGGGCCGACCGGGCTGAGCGCGATGAAGCTCGGCGTGATCCTGCGCGAGTACGACATTCGGTCGGCCAACATCCGCTTCCTGGACGGCACCCAGGCCAAGGGCTACCAGCGCGCCGACTTCCTCGACGCCTGGGCACGCTACTGCCCGCTGCCGAGTCCCCCGGATACCCCGAAGAACAGCGAGATCCCCCTGTTCGAGGGGGGTAGCCGTCCCAGCCGTCCCAGCCTCGTCATCGCAGGTCAGAGCGGGACGGCTTCCGTCCGTGGGACGGCTTAGCCGTCCCAGCGACTCAGGTTGTTTTCCGTCTTTGGGACGGCTAAGCCGTCCCACCGCAGCAAGCCGTCCCAGCCTGACCAGCACAAATGAGGCTGGGACGGCTGGGACGGCTACCCCTCCCTAAACCGCTTCGACCTACTGCGGACCCGTCAGGAGACCCCCGTGCCCAAGGGCGAAAAGCTCACTATCGCCGACATCTGCGAAGACCTCGACATCAGCCGATCCACCTTCTACGACTGGCGGCAGAAGGGCCGCGCGCCCAAGTGCATGAAGCTCCCCAACGGAGACCTTCGCGTCCGCCGTGCCGACTATGACCGCTGGCTGGCCAGCCTGGAGGACGCCTCCAGATGAAGGACATCACCTACGACGTCCGCGTCTACAAAACCGAGATCTACAACGGCGCCAAAGTCACCACCTACACCGTCCGGTGGAAGACAGCGGGCAAGCCTTGGAAGCGACCGTTTCGGAAAGCGGCTCAGGCTGACACCTTCCGCGGCGAGTTGCAGGCCGCCGCACGCAAGGGTGAAGCGTTCAGTCTGGCCACCGGTGAGCCTGTCTCGTGGAGCCGTGCCGATCGGCCCGAGATGAGTTGGTACGGCTTCGCCATCGCTTACGTGGACATGAAGTGGAAGCGTGCCTCTGCCGGCTACCGGCGAGACATCGCGCGGGCGTTGACGGCAGCAACACCGGCCATGCTCGTTTCCAGCCGTGGCAAGCCGTCCGACAAGGAGATTCGGAAGGCGCTCATCCGATGGGCCTTCAATTCAAAAGATAGGAATTCCGCTGACGACCGCGCCCTTGATTGGCTGAAGCGCAACACCTGTGCGGTTTCAACGCTGGAAGACCCCGCGACCGTGCGCGGGGTGCTGGATAGCGCGACGTCCAAGCTTGACGGCAAGCCCGCTGCGGCGAGCACCGCGCGCCGGAATCGGGCGATTCTCTTCAATGCCCTGGACTACGCCGTTGAGCTGAAGTTGCTCGGTTCCAATCCGATCCAGGGGCTGAAGTGGCAGGCGCCGAAGAGTTCGCATGAGGTCAACCGGGACTGCGTCGTCAACCCTACTCAGGCCCGGCGCCTTCTGGCCGCCGTGGCTGCACAGAGGCGGAGCGGCCCGAGGCTGGTGGCCTTTTTCGCGGTCCTGTACTTCGCGGGCCTGCGCCCTGAGGAGGCTATGGATCTCCGTACGGCGAATGTGATCCTGCCCGCCCTGGTCTGGAACGAGGAGACCGACCAGTGGGAGGAGCCGCCGAACGCCTGGGGGGAGCTGCGGTTCCGCACCGCGGCGCCCGACGTCGGCAAGGAGTGGACCGACGAGGGAACCCAGCGAGAGGAACGCCAGCTCAAGCACCGTGCCGAAGGTGAGAGCCGTTCCGTTCCCTGTGCTCCCGAGTTGGTTGGCCTTCTCCGCGCCCACCTGGCCACCTTCCCACCCGATAAGGACCGGCGGTTGTTCACCGGGGTCAACGGTGGCGACCTGCCGACCATCACCTACCGGCGCGCGTGGGACAAGGCCCGGACGGTGGTGCTGAGCGAGGCCGAGTACGCCTCCCCGCTTGGCAAGCGGATCTACGATCTACGGCACGCCTGCCTGTCCACCTGGCTCAATGCCGGGGTGCCTCCTACCCAGGTCGCCGCGTGGGCAGGGCACAGTGTGGACGTGCTGTTGAAGATCTACGCCAAGTGCATCGTGGGCCAGGACGAGACGGCCAAACGCAGGATCGCCGACGCTCTCGGCGAGGGCTGATGATCTCCCCGAAACTTCGGCACGTATTCGGCACAGCCAACCGTAAACAACCGGCGATAGCCGTGGACAGCCGGACATGACGAAAGCGCCCCCGACCGCGAACACGCAGGTCGGGGGCGCTTTTCGTGTGATCACAAGGGGTAGGGCGGGCGGGACTCGAACCCGCGACCCAGGGATTATGAGTCCCCTGCTCTAACCGGCTGAGCTACCGCCCCTCGCGCACGCCGTACTGCCGCATTCAACCAAACGTCGGCCCCGTTCGCACATCCGCCGAGCGGTACGGGTTCAAGATGTGACCTTGGACGGGGAAATCGGGGGGTGCCGGGACTCGCTACCCTACGGGGGGACGTTGTCGAGGGGGTTGGCGAATGCGGGTTGTCGAGGCTTTCCGTGAGACGTTCGACGCGGAGCCGCGGGGGGTGTGGCACGCTCCGGGGCGGGTGAACCTGATCGGGGAACACACCGACTACAACGACGGGTTCGTGCTTCCGTTCGCGGTGCCGTGGGGGGTCACCGCCGCGGTCTCACCGCGCGCGGACGGCGTTGTCAGGCTGTGGTCGCTCCAGGCGGGCACGCCGCTGACCGTCGAGACCCTCGACGAGGCCGAGGGGTGGGCGCGGTATGCCGTCGGCGTGTTCTGGGCGCTGCGCGAGGCCGGGCATCCGGTCGGGGGCGCGGACCTGGTGATCGACGGGGACGTGCCGCGGGGGGCGGGGTTGTCGTCGAGCGCGGCGCTGGAGGTCGCCGTCGGGACGGCGCTCAACGAGCTGTACGGCCTGGGCCTGGCCAAGATGGAGGTCGCGCTGGTGGCGCAGCGGGCCGAGAACGACTTCGTGGGCATGCCGTGCGGGATCATGGATCAGGCCGCCTCGGCGCTCGGGGAGCAGGGGAAGGCGCTGTTCCTGGACTGCCGGAGCCTGGCGGGCAGGACGATCCCGCTGGACCTCGCCGCGCACGGCCTCCAACTACTGATCATCAACACCGGCGTCCACCACGAGCTCGCCGACGGGCGGTACGCCCGCCGCCGCCAGGACTGTGAGAACGCCGCCAAGCGCCTGGGGGTGGACGCGCTGCGCGACGTCACCGACCTGGCGGGCGCGCTCGGCCGGCTCAGCGGCGACGAACGCAGGCGCACCCAGCACGTGGTCACCGAGAACCACCGGGTCGAGGCGGTGATCGGGCTGCTGCGGGCCGGAGCGGTGCGGGAGATCGGCGCCCTGCTGAACGCCTCCCACCTGTCGCTGCGGGACCAGTTCGAGGTCTCCTGCCCGGAGCTGGACGTGGCGGTGGAGGCGTCGATCCGGGGCGGGGCCAGAGGCGCGCGGATGACCGGCGGCGGGTTCGGCGGGTCGGCCGTCGCGCTGGTCGCCGACGACCGGGTGAAGACCGTACGGGATGCGGTGACACGTGCCTACGCCGAGCGCGGCTGGGCGGCGCCCGGGATCCACCCCGCCACCCCGGCCGCCGGAGCCCGCCGCCTGGCCTGACCGAGGCGCGGGCGGGCTGTCGCCGTGGGGGGCGTCACGTCCTGGTGGGGCAGGCCGTCGGGTCTTTCCCTCGGACGGCTCGGATTAAAGTCGGGGGATGCCCCCTCAGAGCGTGCACGTGGTCTACCGCAAGTACGACGGCTCCCTGCACTGGAACCATCCCGCCCTGCTCCTGGGCGAGGACGAGCACGGTGTGTGGACCGGCTGCCCGGCGGGCACCCGGGGCAGCAGGGGTGACGAGCCGCCGGTCACCTGGACTCAACCGTTCGTCATGCTCTTTCCCCGCGACACCTGGTGGACGGCCACCTTCAACGCCGCGCCGCACAAGTTTGAGATCTACTGCGACGTCTCGACCGTGCCCCGGTGGAACGACGGCCGGGTGACCATGGTCGATCTCGATCTCGACGTGATCCGGGTGCGCGAGGACGGCCGGGTGTTCCTGGACGACGAGGACGAGTTCGAGGAGCACCGGACCCGTTACTCCTACCCTCCCGGGGTGGTCGAGGGCGCCCGCGCCGCGGCCGCCACGCTGCTGGAGGCCGTCACCACCCGCACCGCCCCCTTCGACTCCGTCCCCCGCTGGCTCTCCCGCGTCATCTGACCTGGGCAACCGGGCGGCCGGGGACTCGGCTACAGCGGCGGGAACCGGGGGACGCGGCGCTCGACGAAGCTCGCGACGCCCTCGGCGAAGTCGGGGCGGCGGAAGGCGTCGGTCATCAGGCGCGTCGCGTCGGCCTCCGACTGCTCCAGGGTCCGGTTCCAGTCGCCCCAGACCTGGCGCTTCATCACGGCCATCGACGCCGGTGAGCTGTGGACGGCCAGCTCCCGCGCGTAGGCCAGGGTCTCGTCGAGCAGGCTCTCACCGGGTACGGACCGGCTGACCAGACCCAGCTCACGCGCTTCGGCGCCGGTGAAGGCCCGCCCGGACAGCAGCAGGTCCATGGCTCCGGCCTGGCCGATCAGCCGGGGCAGGATCCACGACAGGCCGTACTCGGCGATCAGGCCGCGACGGGCGAAGGCGGTGGTCCAGGTGGCCTCGGCCGCGGTGAAGACCACATCGCAGACCAGGGCGTGGATCATGCCGAGCCCGGCGCAGGCGCCGTTGACCGCGGCGATGACGGGCTTGCCGATCGTGATGGGGAAGGTGACGGGACGTCTGTCCGGCTCCCCCTCGTAGGAGCCGTCCCGGATGGCGTCGAGGACCCGCAGGTCCGCTCCGGCGCAGAAGCCCCTGCCCGCTCCGGTCACGACGATCACCCGGACCTCCGGGTCACGCTCCGCCTCGGCGAGCTGGTCGAAGTATCGCCGCCCCATCGTGTCGGTCCAGGCGTTGAGCCGGTCCGGGCGGTTGAACGTCAGCGTCAGCACACCCTGCTCGATGGACGACAGCACCAGATCCAGCATGTGACCCTCCTTGCCCACCTCCACACCGAATCATGTTCGGTACGGTGTCCGCAACGCCGCCCACAGCAGTGCTTCCCCGGTGCCGCCCCGGCCCCGTCTCATCACCCCGTACGGGCACCTCCGGGGGAGGAAGGACATCGTCGCGGCCGGCTCCGGTGCCGCCCCACCCTGTCAGGTCCCGCCGGGGGGAGCCGTCGCCCACCCCGGCGGGCCACACTCACCCTCCCGTCACGGACCGGCGGCCGAGGGCCCGCTCCACGGAGCCGGGGTGGTACGCGAAGTTCGGCGACAACTCCACGTCGTCGTAGTAGCGGTGGAAGACCGGCGTGGCGGAGGCCGATATCGGCGGAACGATCCAGCTCCAGTCCGCCGGGCAGACCCGCCCCGCCCTCTCCTCGCGCTCCAGGTGGACCAGGAAGCGCCGGGACTCGGTGTGATGGTCCGTCACCGTCACCCCCGCCCGATCGAAGGAGTGCAGGACCGCCAGGTTCAGCTCCACCAGGGCGCGGTCGCGCCAGAGCGAGCGGTCGTCCCGGGTGTCCAGGCCGAGATGGGCCGCGATCACGGGCATCAGGTTGTAGCGGTCGGGGTCGGCCAGGTTACGGGCCCCGATCTCGGTGCCCATGTACCAGCCGTTGAACGGCGCCGCCCGGTAGCAGATCCCGCCGATCTCCAGGCACATGCTCGATATGGCCGGTACGGCATGCCAGCGCAACCCCAGCCGCTCGAACCACGGATAGCGGGGGTGGGAGAGCGGCACCTCCAGCACGGCGTCCCCCGGAACACCGCAGAGCAGCGGGGGCGCCCCGTCGCCCATCGAGATCACCAGGGGAAGCACGTCGAAGGGTGTGCCGGGGCCGCCCCGCCAGCCGAGCTCGCGCGCCATCGTGGTGAAGCCGGCGTATCGGGGATCGCCGACGACCGAGCCGTCGTCCATCTGGTATCCGGCGTACCGGATCAGCTGCTCGTTCCAGATCCGCGGCCCCGGCGCCCCCGGGCGGTCCGGGGCGAACACCGTGATCGTCGGCCGGATCCGGCGGCCGGACACCGCGGCGCGCAGGTGGTTCACGCACTCGACGGCGACCCCCTCGGCCGTGCTCACCCGACGCCGGTCGCGCACGCGCAGCGAGTGCCAGTAGAGCCGCCCGATACACCTGCCGCTGTTACGCCAGGCCGCCCGCGCCCCGAAGGTGAGTTCGTCGAGCGTGTGCGTGTAGGTTCCCGTTCTCTCGATCTCAGCCCGTACCTCGCGCAGCCGGGACCTCATCGACCCCGCCCCGGGGTTCTCCGCGTAGAACAGCTCCAGATACTCCCGGGCCGTTGCCACGTCCGCGGCCGGCGTCGGCCGCCCCCTCTCCTTAACGCCCTCGTGAACACCGTGGACCGTCTCCGGCGCACACCGATCGGACCTTCGCCAGGTCAGCACAGAAAAACCACCCATGTATCGCTCACGGGCACGACGGCCGTTCCGGGGCGGCCGGGTGTCCTGGACGCAGTGGCCCTCACCCCACTGCGCTCGCTGGTCCGCGGCGGCGGCGTCCGGCGTCACCGAGGGCGAGCACGGCGGCACAGGGCGCAGCGACCCTTATTTTCTGTGATTCACCACGATTTGTCCGCGAAATCAGGACGACAAAAAGCGAGGGCCCCGGGAGCTGCGCTCCCGGGGCCCTTCATCATGGCTCCCGCGATAGGACTCGAACCTATAACCTGCCGGTTAACAGCCGGCTGCTCTGCCGATTGAGCTACACGGGATCGTGCTCCAAGCCGCCCGGCCGGGGCGTCTCCCCCGTTCCTTGCGGCGCACGAATAGATTAGCGCACTCCGTGAGTGTGTGTCGCATCGATACTCGGGGGTAGGTCGGAGAAGACTCGCGATCTGTGGGTAGGGTCCGGCGGAGCAGGCTGTGGAGGTGGAGATGCGCTATCGACTGATGTTCGGCGTGGGTCTTGCGGTGGGTTACATCCTCGGAAGCCGCGCCGGTCGGGAACGTTACGAACAGATCAAGCGGATGGTCCATCGGGTGTCCGACAGCCCGGCGGTCCAGGAGGCCGCGGGCCTGATCGGCGCCCAGGTCTCCAAGGTCACCGACGTGGCCAGGACCAAGGTGGCGGACGTCGCCAGGAACCGGCTGCCCTTCCTGCAGTCGGAGAACGACTGGGAGAGTGACAAGCACGACGACACGGGCACCGGCTGGCCGGAGAAGGACAGGACCACCACCCCTCGCGGAGAGCCCTACTGAGGCGCCCCGCCGAGCCCCCTGAGCCGACGGCGACGGCGACGGCCCTCGGAGCGGAGCCTGGAGCCCGGAGCCCGGAAAAACAGTCCATGATCTTTGATGGAAGGCCCCTCCCGGGGCCTTCCGGCGTGTTCGGGCCCCGGCCTTCCCCCGCACTCGAATCCGGGCGCCCCGGGCGGGTTCAGACGCCGAAGCTCCGGCGGGTCTCCTCCAGCGCCTGCTCGGCAAGGGCCCGCAGGCCGGGGTCGGCGGGATCCAGGTCCGGGTCGAAGACGAACCTCCAGACCATCCGGTCGTCGTCGGTCTTCCTGGCCACCAGCCGCACTCCCCCACGGGCGTCCAACGGGACGTAGTGGTTCACCACGATCGAGGCGGTCACCCGCTCCCTCACCGCCTCGGGAATCCGCCCGGGCTCGGGCAGCGGCGCGCGATGCGACTCCCCCTCGGTGGTGACGACCGTCAGCCCCTCCTCGTCCCACACTCCCCGTTCCACCTGGAACCACGGCAGCCGGATCCCGCCCAGGTAGAGCGCCCTGTCCGTGGCGATCACGTAGCCGCCGGCCCCCTCGGCGTAGGTGAGCACCCGGTCGGCCGGCGCGACGGCCGTACGGACCTCGGAGGGCATCCGGTTGAAGAGCTTCATCCCTCCACGGTATCGGCGAGCAGGTCGAGGGTGAGCGCCGCGGACCAGGAGAAGTCCCGGCTGCCCCGGCCACTGCCGTCGAAGGGGTCGAAGCACTCGCGGAAGCCCGACTGCCGTACCAGGCGCATGGTGACGGCCCCCAGCAGCCGCTCCAGCCCGGTCAGACCGTGTACGGCGGCGCCCCGGCGCAGCAGCCAGTTGGCGTTCACCCAGGACGGCCCCCGCCAGTAGCGGGACCGGTCGAACTGCGGGGCGCGGATCTCACAGCTCGGCACGGGATATCCGGTGGTCCCCATGAACCGGGGGGACTCCAGCACGCTCACCAGATCCGCCACCCGCTCCGAGGGCAGGCCGGGATCGAGCAGCGGCCCGAAGCAGCCGATCGTGCAGACGGGACTGAGCCGCCCGGCACGCAGATCGCGGGCGTGGAAGGCGTCGCCGGTCCAGAGCCGCTCCAGCAGCCCGGCACGGATCCTCTCGGCCCTCTCCCGGTGCGGTCCAGGGTCGGCCCCGGCCAGCGGCGCCAGCTCGGTGAGAGCGTGGCAGGACGCCAGCCAGATCCCGTTGAACATCGGGTCCTCGACCGCGAACGGATGATCCTCGCGCAGGTAGGTCCCGTCGTAGCCGGAGTCGCGGTAGCGCAGGGCCAGCCAGACGTAGCGGTCGTGGTGGCCGTCGAGGTGACGGCCGGGGCGCGCCTCCAGCGGGCACATCCGATCGTCCGGGGTCAGGGCCTCCAGCGGGGCGTCCCACACGGGGCTGTCGTCCATGCCGGACTCCCACGGATGGACGATCGCGGCCAGTCCTCCCCCGCCCAGGTCCCTGGTCGCGGCGAGGTAGTCGTTCTGGGCCACCAGCATTGGATACAGCCGGCGGACGAGGGCCGCGGCCTCGTCCCGGTCCACCGCGTGCCGCCACGTCCACCAGACGGCCAGGGCCTGCAGCGGCGGCTGGGTCAGTCCGGAGGTGGGCACCCCGTTGGGGGCGGCCGGATGGTCTCGGGAGCCCCAGACGGAGGGGCCGGGGAAGTAGGTTCCGGCCCGGACCGGGTGGAAGACGATGTGCGGCACCATGCCGGTGCTCCACTGCCCGGACAGCAGGCTGAGCATCTCGGCGCCGGCCCTGCGGGTGTTCGAGCGGGCCAGGCCCAGCGCGACAAAGGTGGAGTCCCAGTTCCACTGGTGGGGGTAGAGACCGGGGGCGGGCACGGTCGCGGACCCCGTGCGGTTCGCGTCGAGCACGGACCACGCCTCGCGTCCGAGCGCGGTGTCGTCCACGGCCGATCGTGCCTCCCGTGCCTCCATTGGCTCAGTCTGCGCTCACATCCGCCAAGAGAACAGGGGCCGGCCCGCCGACAAGTGCCAGTCGGCCAAAGAGACTGAAAGAACCCCAAAAGACGCCCCCTCTCCGGGGTCCGGCGCGCGGCCCGGGAATGCCGTCGGCATTCACCGGGCAGAACACCTAAAAGGGGGCACTCATGGACATAAAACGGAAAATCATGATCGGTGCACTGTCTCTCACCACTCTGGGAGGGGTGGCGGCCACCCTGGCCACAGCCAGTGCCGACACACCTCCGCCTCAGGCACCGGGCACCGACGCCCCCACCGCGCCGGCCGCTCCCGATCGGCAGGGCGGGCGGAACGGGGAGTACCGCCAGGACGAGCAGTGGCAGCACGGCCGAAACGGCCACGACGGCCACGACGGCCACGACGGCAATGGGGGCGATGGAGGCCGGGGCGGTCAAGGCGGCCGGGGCTGGGAGGACGAGCGGGACGAGAACGGCCGGGACCGGGGATACGGGCAAGGCCAGGAAGACGGATGGAGCGGACGCCCCGGGGAGGATCAGGACGGACGGCGGAGTCCACAGCGGGATCAGCGGAACGGCCAGGGCGAACAAGACGGCCGGGACGGGCAGGACGGCAATGGCGGCAACGGGGGTGATGGAGGTAATGGGGGCAACGGAGGCCGAGGCGGCCAAGGCGGCTATTAGCCCCGTCCGCCGCATGAGGCCGGCACGACACCACCCGCCGGGCCCGGAGGCCCGGGGAGGGGTCAGCCCGCGGTGACCGCGGCCAGGTTCGACAGTGGCTCGGCCACCGCGTTGAGTGCGTCGGAGAGTTCTCTGACCTGGCCCCGCGACAGCTCGGTGTAGGAGACGAACCCGTGGCCTCTGGCGTGCCCGGCCAGCAGGGCTTTCAGGTCGGCGAACCCGGTGTCCAGCGTGGTGACGAGTCCGGGACTCCTCTCCCGCACGATCGGCCGCAGGAGCCGGTAAACCTTGGCCGCACCGTCCACGTTGCCCTTGAAATCCCACAGGTCGGTATGTGAGAAGGTCTCCTCCTCACCGGTGACCTTGCCCGACGCCGCCTCGTCGAGGAGTTCCCTGGCCCCGTTGGCCATGGAGTCCACGGTGATCTCGACGCTGGGCAGCCGGGCCCTGAGCGTGCCGAGGTCGGCCAGTAGGAGATCACCGTATTCGGCCTCCCGCCCGGTTCTTCCCGGCGTCCGCCAGAGCGCCTTCTCCAGGCGGTGCCAGCCCGTCCATCTCTGCCCCTGTCCGAGGTCGGCCTCGCGCGCGTCCACCCTGGAGTCGATGTCCGCGAACGCCTCCGCCACCGGCTCGACGCTCTCCCAGCCCAGGCGGCTCGGCGCGTAGAGTGCCCTGGCCCTGCGCACCTGCCCCTCCTTGAACGCGGCGACGAACTCCTCGGTCCTGGCGATGGTGCGATCGATCCGATCGCCGGCGTAGGCCCGATACCGCTCGACCGCGCGCACGGCCCGCGGGCCGGTCCCGGCGGACACAGCCGGGACCGTGACGTCCCGGCGGGTGCCGTCGACGGCCGGACCGCACCCGGTGAGGGCGACGGCGAGAAGGCCGCAGGCTGCGACGGGGCGGAGGACGGCGGGCATGAACGCTCCTGGATGTCGTGAGGCTTCCAGGATCCTGCAAGCTCACGGCGCCGCCCGGACGACATGCCGATCATCATGATGATCCCACCGGCCGCGATCTCCCGGCCTCCACCCCCCGGATCCCCGGAACGTCCAAGAGCGTCCCGAGAAATACCAGGGCGTCCAGGGACGACGTTCCCGCGCACCGGACCCGGGTACGGCGGAGGCCCCCGGGACGGGATGTCTCCGGGGGCCTCCGCCGTACCGAGGTGTTCAGTCGAGATAGTCCCGCAGCATCTGGGCCCGGGTCGGATGGCGCAGTTTGGCGAGTGTCTTGGACTCGATCTGCCGGATGCGCTCCCGTGTCACGCCGAACTCCCTGCCGACCTCCTCCAGCGTCCGGGGGTGGCCGTCCGCGAGGCCGAACCGCAGCTGGATGATGCGCTGCTCACGCTCCGACAGCGTCGCGAGGATGTCGTCGAGCTGGTCCTGCAGCATGATGAAGGCCGCGGCCTCCATCGGCACGACCGCGTCGGCGTCCTCGATGAAGTCGCCGAGGTCGGAGTCCTCCTCCCCGATGGGCGACTGGAGCGAGACGGGCTCCTGGGCGATGCGCTGGATCTCGATCACCCGGTCGATCGGCAGGTCCATCTCCAGCGCGATCTCCTCTGGCGCCGGCTCGCGGCCGAGGTCCTGGTGGAGCTGGCGCTGGACCCGGACCAGCTTGTTGATCGTCTCGACCATGTGCACCGGAATGCGAATAGTGCGCGCCTGGTCGGCGATGGCCCGGGTGATGGCCTGGCGAATCCACCATGTGGCATAGGTGGAGAACTTGTATCCCTTGGTGTAGTCGAATTTCTCGACTGCCCGGATGAGCCCGAGATTGCCCTCCTGGATGAGATCCAGGAACAGCATCCCCCTGCCCACGTATCTTTTGGCGATCGAGACGACGAGCCGCAGATTGGCCTCGATCAACCGCTGTTTGGCCTGTGTTCCCTGCCAGACGAGCTCCTTGAACTCCGGAAAGACCAGCCGCGAGACGACGCTGGTGAGCCTGTCCTCGGCGAACAGGCCGGCTTCAATGCATTTGGCGAGCTCCACCTCCTCCTCAGCCGTGAGCAGTGGCACCCGGCCGATCTCCCGCAGATAGATGCGGACCAGATCGCTGGTCGGGGCCCGTTTACCGACGTCCTCCTCATCGGATCGGGTGGTGTCCTCGTCACCCTGGGGCTCAAGGACCTCCACTCCGTGCTCGGCGAGCATGCGCACGACGCGTTCAAGCGCGTCGGACGGCAGCTCGGATCTGTCGAGAGCCGCGGCGACGTCGTCAACCGTGACGCTCCCGCGTTCCCTTCCCTTCGCGACGAGGTCGGCCACCTGGTCTACCGATGGCGGCCCACTTGGCAGCACCGATGCACCCACGGGAGACAGTCTGCTGTATTCGGTCCCCTAAATGGCAGACCTATTTTTGTCACCGAAGGTAAGGCTGCGATCATTATCGAACCGAGACCTCATTCAGGTTTGGTCGAATCGATGTCTGGAAATTAAAGCCGACTACACGATCAGCTTCCGGCGGCGCGTTCCCTCAGCACTCGCCGCTGCTGCTCCAGAGCGACCAGCTCGGCGAACAGCCGGTTGTAGTCCTGCTGTTCCTCCACCGGGTTGGTCCGCTGCATCCGCGACTTCAGCTCCTCGATCGCCCGGGTCACCGAGATGAGTTCCAGCGCGGCCAGCATGGCCGAGGCGTACCGTTCCTCGTTCGCCAGGTCGGCGCGGAGCTCCTCCACCGCGAAGCGGGTGACCACCGCGCGCAAGGTGTCGGGCACCTCGCCGAGCAGCCGGTCCACCCACTCGCGCCCGCCGGGACCCGCCGCGGCGATGCCCCCGGTGTCCAGGATCAGCTTGTGGAGGGCGATGTGCTCGGGCAGCGTGAACGCCTCCGGCCCGATCGCCTCGAAGCCCGGTCCGAGCAGCGCCGGACGCTGCACCGCCAGCTTCAGCACCTCGGCCTCGGTCCGCACGCCGGGGTCGGTGAGATCGGCGACCCGGCGTGGCCCGGCGGGCCGCCTCTCGCGCGCCCGGACGGTGGCCTGAGCCGTGACGGAGATCTCGGCGATCCGGTCCATGACGAACCGCTCGTTGTTGAAACCGAGCCAGCGGTCGAGGTCCACGGCGTACAGCTGGCGCAGCGCCCTGTCCTTGATGCCCGCCACGATCGGCGCCGCCGCGTCCAGCGCGGACAGCCGCCCCTCGTTGGTGCTCACGTCGTAGCGGGAGATCACGCTGCGGATCGCGAAGGCGAACAGCGGCTCCCGGCCGGCGATCAGATCCCGCACGGCGGCCTCGCCGCGGGTGACGCGGAGATCACACGGGTCGAGCCCGTCGGGCTGGACGGCCACGAAGGTCTGGGTGACGAACCTCTGCTCGTCGGCGAAGGCCCGCAGCGCCGCCTTCTGCCCCGCCGCGTCGCCGTCGAAGGTGAAGATCACCTCACCCTGTGACCCCGACTGGTCGAGCAGCAGCCGCCGCAGCACCTTGATGTGCTCCTGGCCGAACGCGGTGCCGCAGGTGGCCACCGCCGTCGGCACGCCCGACAGGTGACAGGCCATCACGTCGGTGTACCCCTCGACGATCACCGCCTGGGAACGTTTGGAGATCTCCCGCTTGGCCAGGTCCACGCCGTAGAGGACCTCGCTCTTCTTATAGAGCGGACTCTCAGGGGTATTGAGGTATTTTGGGCCATCTTCGGCCTCATTAAGTTTTCGCGCACCGAAACCGATGACATCGCCGGTTATGTCACGGATGGGCCAGACGAGCCGCCCTCGGAACCGGTCGATCGGGCCCCGGCGGCCCTCCTTGGCCAGCCCCCCCTTGATCAGCTCGGCGGCGGTGAAACCCCGGGCCATCAGATGCCGGGAGAGCGCCTCCCACTCGGCGGGCGCGTAGCCCACCCCGAAATGCTCGGCGTCGACCCGCTCGAACCCGCGCTCCGACAGGAACGTGCGTCCGAGCGCGGCGTCCGGCCCGCCCAGCTTCGCCACGTAGAACTCCGCCGCGGCCCGGTGCGCCTCGACGAGCCGGCTGCGCTCCCCCTGCTCCCGTCCTGGAACGTAGCCGCCCTGCTCGTAGCGGAGCTGGATGCCCGCCCGGTTCGCCAGCCGCTCCACGGCCTCGCCGAACGAGAGGTGCTCCAGCCGCCGGACGAAGGTGATGACGTCCCCGCCCTCGGCACAGCCGAAGCAGTACCAGTAACCACGGGTGGGGGTGACGTTGAAGGACGGGCTTTTCTCCTCGTGGAAGGGGCAGAGCCCCTTCAGGTTGCCGCCGCCCGCGTTGCGGAGCTGGATGTGCTCACCCACGATGTCCGCGATCGGCGAGCGCTCCCGCACGAGCGCGATGTCCTCGTCACTGATCCGGCCTGCCACGCCGCGAGTCTAGTGGGGCGCCCCGACAGGTTGGCGCTCCGGCGGAACGCTCCGGGGTCGGAGGCCGGTTGGGACGGGCGACTTTCCGGAACAGGTCATGACCAATCGGAAGGTCGGTTACAAAGGTAAAGGCTGATTCTCGATAACGTTACGCGGGTGGAGACCATGCGATCGGGGCATATAGCACGATTGATCATCGTCAGCGGCGCGGTGTTCGTCACCGGAGCCTGCGCGTCACCGGGTGGGGTGGCGGGCATCAGCACCCTGCCCCCGGTTCCGGCGGTCGAGGTGGCCGCCGCTTCGCCAGGAGTGGCCACCGCGACGATTCCCGCGCCGACACCGGGGCCCGAGTCGACCGTGCCGCGTCCGGCGGCCGACGATCCGGTGCAGGTGCCGCCGCCCAAGATCTCGAAGTTCACCTATACCTTCCCGGTGAAGGACTGCCGGGTGACCTACGAGAGAAAGCTGCTCATCCTGCCCAAGAGCACGATCTGGTCACACCGGGGATGCTCGTTCGTCTCCCCGGTGAACGGGGTGGTCGACGAGGTCAACGCCCAGAACCGGTGGAAGCCCTCCACCGACCGCGGCCCCGACCGTGAGGGGCGCTTCGTCACCGTGATCGGCGACGACGGCGTGCGCTACCTCGGCGGCCACCTGGACCGGATCACCCCGGGGATCAAGCCGGGAACACGGGTCAGCGGGGGCCAGGTCCTCGGCCAGGTCGGCAACTCGGGCAACGCCCGGTCCACCGCCAGCAACCTCTACTTCGCGATCTCCTGGAAGGCCGACCCCTCGCTCTGGTGGGTACGGCGAGGCATGGTCAAGCCGTGGAACTACCTGGACGCCTGGCTGAAGGGCAACCGGACGCTCTCCCCCTCGGACGAGACACGGGCGGTGATGAGCAAGACCGGGGCCGCGCCCCAGTGCGCGACGCTGTGCGCCCCCAAATCCGGCCCCACGCCCACCACGAAGCCGGGGAGAACCCCGGAGGAGAAGATCCCGCTGGGCGGCTAGAGGCCGGACGCCGCGATCGATCCGTACGGCGGGCGGCCGGGGGTTCAGCGCCCGGACAGGTGCCTGTGCCAGGTGACGGCCGAGGTGTCGGTGAGGGAGGCGATCTGGTCGATCACCACCCGCAGCCGCCCGCCGTCGCCGGCGGCCCTGGTGAAGGAGGGGCGGAGCGCGGGCTCCAGTGTGCCGGGGGCGCCCAACATGATCAGGTGGGCCAGGTCGTGGATGAGCTCACGCTGCCTGGCCTGTTTGGCGCTGTGCTCGTCCCTGGTCATCACGTAGTGAGCGGTCAGCCCCTTCAGCAGGGCGCACTCCAGGCGGGCGTCCCGGGGAACGACCAGGTCGGCGCTGTAACGGCCGGCGGCGGGGCCGTACGCCTCGCGGGTGGCGACCTGGGCGGAACGGCAGAGGTGACCGATCAGGGCGCTGGTGAGCCCCTTGGT
The DNA here is from genome assembly GCF_040614315.1 of Streptosporangium sp. NPDC006007. NCBI lineage: Bacteria > Bacillati > Actinomycetota > Actinomycetes > Streptosporangiales > Streptosporangiaceae > Streptosporangium > Streptosporangium sp. NPDC006007. The sequence goes on from NZ_JBEXUG010000005.1 coordinate 136,473, forward strand.
CGCGGCGAGGTCGGCCAGGGAGCCGTCGAAGTGGCGGGGCCAGAGCGGCTGGGCGACCAGCCGATCGAAGATGTCCTCCAGCTCGCCGGGGTCGGCGTCCGGGGCGTACCAGGCCCGGGTGGTCACGCAGACCTCCTGACGCTCGCCGGGGTCACGCAGCGCCCGCGGCACGACGGCGCCCGAGTGGAGCGCGTCCTCCAGGTCGTGCACCGAGTAGGCGACGTCGTCGGCCCAGTCCATGATCTGGGCCTCGAAGCTGACCTGTCCCTCGGGGGCGCCCTCCCTGATCCAGTCGAAGACCACCATGTCGTCGCCGTAGGCGCAGTACTTGGGGCTCGTCTCACGGGTCCAGGGATATTTGACCGCGGCGTCCAGGGAGGCACGGGTGAGGTTGAGGCCGGCGCTGCGGCCGTCCTCGGTGAGGACCTTGGCCTCCAGCCGGGTCAGCAGGCGCAGGCTCTGCGCGTTCCCCTCGAACCCGCCGCAGCCGGCGGCCAGCTCGTTGAGCGCGGTCTCCCCGTTGTGCCCGAACGGCGGATGCCCGAGATCGTGGGCCAGGCAGGCGGTCTCCACCAGATCGGGATCCCTGCAGAGCACCTGGCCCATCTCCCGGCCGATCTGCGCGCACTCCAGCGAGTGGGTCAGCCGGGTACGCGGGATGTGCTGCCCGCTGCCGAGCGTCTCCCCCGGCCCGACCACCTGGGTCTTGGCCGCGAGGCGGCGCAGCCCGGCGCTGTGCAGCACCCGGGCGCGGTCCCGCTCGAACGAGCCTCTCTCGGGGTTGCCGGGTGGTTCCGGTACCCATCTGTCCTGGTCATGCTCGTCGTAGGGATGCATAAGTGCAGTGATTTTATCCAGGAAAGTGGCGTCCCATGCCGAACAGCGGTGAAACACCTGTTGACTGCGGGACGCGGACGACGTCCAGAACGCGCGGAACCTCCCCACCGGCCCCGAGGCCGTCCTCCTTCACCGCCGGTACCCGCCGCCGGAGGACATCGGCGGCGGGCGTCCCGGCGGTCCAGCGGTCCAGCGGGTCAGCGGGTCAGCGGGTCAGCGGGTGTCGGAGCCCGTGGCGGCCAGGGCCGCCCGTCCGGCCTCCAGCCGGGCGACGGGGATGCGGAACGGCGAGCAGGACACGTAGTCCAGCCCCACCTGGTGGCAGAAGTGGACCGAGTCGGGGTCGCCACCGTGCTCGCCGCAGATACCGAGCTTGAGGTCGGGACGGGTCCTCCGCCCCTCCTCCACGGCGATCCGCACCAGCCTGCCCACCCCGTCGCGGTCCAGCGACTCGAACGGGGAGACGCCGAAGACGCCCAGCTCCAGATACTTGGAGAAGAACGCGGCCTCAACGTCGTCACGGGAGAATCCCCAGGTCATCTGGGTCAGGTCGTTGGTGCCGAAGGAGAAGAACTCGGCGGCCTCGGCGATCTGCCCGGCGGTCAGCGCCGCACGCGGCACCTCGATCATCGTGCCGACCAGCGCCTCGACACCGGCCTCGGTCAGGATCCGCCTCGCCTCGTCCTTGACGTGCTCCAGCTCCTGCACCGCGGCCACCAGCGGGATCATGATCTCCGCGCGGGCGCCGTCGACGGCCTTGGCCGCCTCGGCGATCGCCCGGACCTGCATGGCGAACAGGCCGGGGACGACCAGGCCGAGCCGTACCCCGCGCAGGCCCAGCATCGGGTTCTGCTCGTGCAGACGCTTGACGGCGGCGAGCAGCCTGCGGTCCTTGGCGTCCGCCAGGTCCCCGGCGAGGGCGACCTTCACCGACAGCTCGCTGTAGTCGGGCAGGAACTCGTGCAACGGCGGGTCGATCAGCCGGATCGTGACCGGCAGCCCGGCCATCTCCTGGAAGATCTCCGTGAAGTCCGACTTCTGCAGCGGCTCCAGCGCGGCCAGCGCGTGCTCGCGCTCCTCGTCCGAGGTGGCCAGGACGAGGTCCTCGACCAGTTTCCGCCGGTCGCCGAGGAACATGTGCTCGGTACGGCAGAGCCCGATGCCCTCGGCGCCGAACCGGCGGGCGCGGGCGGAGTCCTCGGCGTTGTCGGCGTTGGCCCGCACCCGCAGCCTCCGGGAGGCGTCGGCGTGGGTCATGACGCGATGCACGGCCCGGACGAGCTCGTCGCCCTGGTCGACCGCGCCCTCGAAGTACTCCACGACCGGGGAGGGGACCACGGGCACCTCGCCGAGGTAGACGGCGCCGCTGGAACCGTCGATGGAGATGACGTCCCCCTCGGAGACCACGACGCCGCCGGGGGCGGTGAACCTGCGCTCCTTGGTGGAGACCTCCAGCTCCTCGGCGCCGCAGACGCAGGTCTTGCCCATACCCCGGGCGACCACGGCGGCGTGCGAGGTCTTGCCGCCCCGGCTGGTCAGCACCCCCTGGGCGGCGATCATGCCGGCCAGGTCGTCGGGGTTGGTCTCGCGGCGGACCAGGATGACGGCCTCGCCCGCGGCGGCCAGCTCGACGGCCCGCTCGGAGGAGAAGACGGCCTTGCCGACGGCCGCGCCCGGGGAGGCGTTCATCCCCCTGGTGATCCTGACGCTCTCCGCGTCACCGGCGAAGCGCGGGAACATGAGCTGGGCGAGCTGGGCGCCGGTCACCCGGGTCACGGCCTCGTCGAGGTCGATCAGGCCCTGGTCGACCAGCTGTACGGCGATGCGGAACGCGGCGCCCGCGGTCCGCTTGCCCACCCGGGTCTGGAGCATCCACAGCTTGCCGCGCTCAACGGTGAACTCGATGTCGCACAGGTCGCGGTAGTGGTTCTCCAGCGTCTCCATGATCTTCATGAGCTCGTCGTAGACGGACTTGTCGAGCCGCTCCAGGTCCTGCAGCGGCATGGTGTTGCGGATGCCGGCCACCACGTCCTCGCCCTGGGCGTTCTGCAGGTAGTCGCCGTAGACGCCCTGGTGGCCGCTGCCGGGGTCGCGGGTGAAGGCCACCCCGGTGCCGGAGTCCATGCCGCAGTTGCCGAAGACCATGGAGCAGATGTTGACCGCCGTGCCGAGGTCGGCGGGGATGCGCTCCTGACGGCGGTAGAGGGTGGCGCGCGGGGCGTTCCAGGAGTCGAAGACGGCGGTGACCGCCATGCGCATCTGCTCGTGCGGGTCGGCGGGGAAGTCGCGCCCGGTCCGGTCGCGGACGATGCCCTTGTAGGTCTTGACCAGGCTCCGGAAGTCGGCGGCGTCGAGCTCCAGGTCGTCGCGGCCGTTCTTGAGCTCCTCCAGGGCGTCGTCGAACAGCTCGGCGTCGATGTTCTGCACGGTCCGGCCGAACATCTGGATGAGACGCCGGTAGGAGTCCCAGGCGAACCGCTCGTTGCCGCCGGCCTGCTTGGCCAGGCCGTGTACCGACTCGTCGTTCAGGCCGATGTTCAGGACGGTCTCCATCATGCCCGGCATGGAGAACTTGGCGCCGGAGCGGACGCTCACCAGCAGCGGGTCGTCCGCCTGGCCGAGGCGACGGCCCATCCGGCTCTCCAGCTCGGCTAGGTGGTGGGAGATCTCCTCCTCCAGCCCCTCGGGGAGTTCGCCGTCCTGCAGGAAGCGGCGGCACGCGTCGGTGGTGATGATGAAGCCGGGGGGCACCGGCAACCCGAGATTGGTCATCTCCGCCAGATTGGCCCCCTTACCGCCGAGCAGATCCTTAAGATCTTTGTTGCCCTCGGTGAAGTCGTAAACGTACTTGGGCACGGTTGCTCCTTCTGCGACTTCAAGCGACGTGTGGTTCCGCCTGCTTGGGACTCTACCGACGGAGAACCCGACGAAACACCACCCACCCGACGAAGACGCATTTATGCAGGTCAAGGCCCATATAGCGGTCTAATCCAATTTAAATCGGCGCCAAAACCCGTACGATATGGTCCACCCCAAGAACTGGTATAAACCAATTGGTATAAACCAATTGTCTCAGTATTCAAACGGGTTCACCGAAGGTTCACCATCCGGGGTATACGACCGCCGGGCCGTACCGCCGCGGGAGCGGCCCGGCCGTACGGCGCGGCGGACCGTTCCGCGGGCCGTTCCGGGACGCCGTTCCGCACCGCTCCGGGCCATCGTTTCAGAACCGCGGAGCGGGACGGCCCTTCCGGCGGAGCCCGGGGGATGGGTCGCCGAGAGGCGGAGCGCCGAAAAACGGCGGCCGGCGGCCCCTCACGGGGACACCGGCCGCCGGCGGTCGGACGGATCCGTCCTCAGTCGTTGAGGTGCTGGCGGAGATAGGACTCGGCCTTGTCCAGGGCCACCCGCTCCTGCCCCCTCGAATCGCGCTCGCGGATGGTCACCGCGTGGTCGTCGAGGGTGTCGAAGTCGACGGTGACACAGAAGGGCGTGCCGATCTCGTCCTGGCGGCGGTAGCGGCGGCCGATCGCGCCCGCGTCGTCGAACTCGACGTTCCACCGGCGGCGGAGCTGGGCGGCCAGGTCCTTGGCCTTCGGCGACAGGTCGGCGTTGCGCGACAGCGGCAGCACCGCGACCTTGACCGGGGCGAGACGGTGGTCGAGGCGGAGCACCGTGCGCTTCTCCATGACGCCCTTGGAGTTGGGCACCTCGTCCTCGTCGTAGGCGTCGATCAGGAAGGTGAGAGTGGCGCGGTCCACACCGGCGGCGGGCTCGATGACGTAGGGGACGTAGCGCTCGCCGCTCTCCTGCTCGAAGAAGCTGAGGTCGGTGCCGGACGCCTTGCCGTGCGCGGTGAGGTCGAAGTCGGTGCGGTTGGCGACGCCCTCAAGCTCCCCCCACTCCCCGCCGGTGAAGTTGAAGCGGTACTCGATGTCGACGGTCCGCTTGGAGTAGTGCGACAGCTTCTCCTGCGGGTGCTCGTACAGGCGCAGGTTCTCCGGGTTGATGCCCAGGTCGGTGTACCAGCGGAAGCGCTCGTCGATCCAGAACTGGTGCCACTCCTCGTCGGTGCCGGGCTTGACGAAGAACTCCATCTCCATCTGCTCGAACTCGCGGGTGCGGAAGATGAAGTTGCCCGGGGTGATCTCGTTACGGAACGACTTGCCGATCTGGCCGATGCCGAACGGCACCTTCCGGCGCGCCGACTGCTGCACGTTGAGGTAGTTGATGAAGATGCCCTGGGCGGTCTCCGGCCGCAGGTAGGCCAGCCCGGACTCGTCCTCGACCGGGCCGAGGTAGGTCTTCAGCAGCCCGCTGAACTGCCTGGGCGCGGTGAAGGAGCCCTTGGTGCCGCAGTTGGGGCAGGTGATGTCGGCCAGGCCGTTGACCGGCGGCTTACCGTGTTTGTCCTGATACCCCTCTTCAAGGTGGTCGGCGCGGTAGCGCTTGTGGCAGGACTGGCACTCGGTCAGCGGATCGCTGAAGGTGTCAACGTGGCCGCTGGCCTGCCACACCTCACGGGCCAGGATCACACAGGAGTCGAGGCCGACCACGTCGTCACGGCCCTGCACCACGGCCTTCCACCACTGCCGCTTCACGTTGTTCTTGAGCTCCACCCCCAGTGGTCCGTAGTCCCACGAGGCCCGCAGGCCGCCGTAGATCTCGCTGGAGGGGTAGACGAGCCCACGTCGCTTGGCGAGGCTGACGATGGTGTCCATGATGTCGGTGCGGCGTGCCATAACGGAAAATCTCCATCCGGCTGGAGGTCGGCGAGGAATTGATTGAGTTCCCAGCTTAGGGGAGCCGGGCAACCGGCAGGCGCGCATAAACCATCGCGCCCGCCTTGTGTGCATAAAGGTAATTAGGGATGATCTACGTCCTCGAACGCGCTCGGCTCGTTGATCATCAGGGTCATCAGCGGATACATCGTCATCCGCGCCGCCCCCAGTGCCCGCCGGTAGAATCCGGCGCCCTCCCACTCGCTGACCAGCGCCCACAGCTCCGGCTCGTCCACCGAGCGGACCACCCGGCCGCGCACGTACCCCGGCTGCCCGGCCAGGGTGCCGACGATGTCGTGAGCCTGCTTCAGGAACTCCTCGGCCCGGCCTGGCGGCACCGAGTAACGGATGACGGCGAGCATCCGCCCAGCATGCCAGAGTCCCCGCCCGGGTCCCGGCACGGGCCGCTCCCCGGCTCCCGTGGACCGGTCCGGCGCGTACGGCCGGCGCGCGTGGACCGGCACATCGCGCGTAAGCCGACCGGCGCGGGGGCATGTCCCGGCGGGGGCCCCGGCGCTAGGCTCTGGCCGTGGCCGACAGACGCCGTGAGCGCCCCGTACATCCACTGGCCCGGCGCCGCCCCGGCAAGGAGAGACGCCCGCTCCCGCCGGGCGAGCGGTTCTTCACCCCGGGCGCCACCGGCCTGCGGCGGAGGGTCGAAAGACGGAGCGCGGCCCCGCTGGTCCTCCTGTTCCAGCTCCCCCGGTGGGTGCTTCCCGTGGTGCTGGTGGCGCTGCTCCTGACCGCCTTCGCCGTGCCGTCTTTCTGGGGCGCCCTCGCGGCGCTGCCGGTGATCGGGTTCGTCGGCTGGCTGGCCTACATGTCGTGGCCGTCACTGGGCGTCAGGGGCCGGATCCTGCGCGTCGCCCTGCTCACCTTTTTGCTGCTGCTCGCCGCCGACCGTTTCGGAGCGTTCTAAGGCGATTTTGACAATCGTTTTCATTTGCGCGCATACTGATACGCATGATGTCCGACTCCTCCCGACGTACCCGCATGTGCACCGTAGGGCTGCTCGCTCTCACCACCGTTCTCGCCGCCACGACCGCCTGCGGCTCCGGTTCCACCGGCTCCGCCCAGCCCAGCGGCGCCCAGGGAGGCAGGACCGACGTCACCGCCGCCATGTACCCGCTGCAGTGGCTGGCCGAGCGGGTCGGCGGCGGCGACGCCGTCGTCACCGGCCTGACCAGGCCGGGGGTCGAGCCGCACGACCTGGAGTTGACGCTCAACCAGATCGCCGAACTGGAGAGGACCAGGCTCGTCGTCTACGTCAAGGGCGTCCAGCCCGCCGTGGACGAGGCGGTCGAGCAGCACGCGCCCGGTCGCGGCTTCGACGTGACGGGCGCGGTGAAGGTCCTCCCCGGCCCCCCGGAGGAGGGCGAGCAGGCGGACGGCGTGAACACCGGCCACGACCCGCACATCTGGCTCGACCCCTCCCGTCTCGCGACGATCGCGACCGAGCTCGGCGAGAGGCTCGCCGCGGCCGACCCCGCCCACGCACAGGCCTACAGGGACCGTGCCAACAAGACCGCGGCCGATCTCAACGCCCTGGACGGCGAGCTGGCCCAGGGCCTGGGCAGGTGCGCTTCGACGGCGATCGTCACCAGCCACAGCGCGTTCGGCTACCTCGCCGACCGCTACAAACTCCGTCAGATCGGGATCAGTGGTCTCGATCCGGAGTCCGAGCCCGCTCCGGCCCGTCTCGCCGAGGTGGCGAAAGTGGCCAAGCAGGAGAAGGTGACTACGATTTTCACCGAGACCCTCGTCAGCCCGAAGGTCGCCGAGGTTCTCGCCAAAGAGGTCGGCGCCACGACCGCGGTCCTGGACCCGGTCGAGAGCCGACCGGCGAACGGCGACTACCTGTCCGCCATGCGCCAGAACCTCAGCGCCCTTCAGGCAGCCCTGCGCTGCTCGTAAAACGCCCTTCCGCTGCTCATAAGGCGATCTGTGACATCCAACCAAGCGGTTTTCAGCATGAACGGGGGCCAGGTCACCCTGGACCGCCGCCCGGTGCTCCGCGGCATCGACCTGACCATCGAACCCGGCGAGGCGGTGGCCGTGCTGGGGGCCAACGGGTCGGGCAAGTCCACCCTCATCCGCGCCCTGCTCGGTCTACGCCCCCTGTCCGGCGGCACGACCCTGCTGTACGGCACTCCACCCGCGCGATTCCGCGAGTGGCGGCGGATCGGCTACGTGCCCCAGCGGCTCTCGGTGGGCGGCGGCGTGCCGACCACCATCCGCGAGGTCGTCGCCTCCGGCAGGATCGCCAGACAGCGGCGGTTCCGCCCGACCGGCGCGGCCGACCGCCGGGCGACCGACCGCGCCCTGGAGGCCGTCGGCATGGCGCATCGGGCCGCCGATCCGGTTCAGGCCCTGTCCGGGGGACAGCAGCAGCGGGTGCTGATCGCCCGCGCCCTCGCCGGGGAACCCGACACCTTCGTCATGGACGAGCCCACGGCCGGCGTGGACCACGAGAGCCGGCAACTGCTGGCCGACACGCTGGGCAGGCTCATCGGCCAGGGCAGGACGGTTCTGCTGGTCGCCCACGAGCTCGGCCCGCTGGAACCGCTGATCACCCGCGCGGTGGTGCTCAGGGACGGGTGCGTGTGCCACGATGGGCCGCCACCCCACGCGGTCGGCACGCACGCCCTGCCCGGCCACGACCACGTGCATCCGCACGCCGACGAGACCCCCCTGAGCCCGCTCGACTGGAGGCCCACGTCGTGATCGAGCTTCTGCGATTCGACTTCATGCAGCGGGCGCTGATCGCGGCCCTCCTGGTCGGCCTGGCCGCCCCCGCCATCGGCACCTTCATGGTGCAGCGCCGCCTGGCCCTGCTCGGCGACGGCATCGGGCACGTCGCGCTGACCGGTGTGGCGCTCGGCTTCCTGACCGACACCGCCCCGGTGCTGACCGCCGTGGTGGTCTCGGTGGCCGGCGCCGTGGCCATCGAGCTGGTCCGCGAGCGCGGCAGGACCGGCGGCGACGTGGCGCTCGCGCTGCTGTTCTACGGCGGCATCGCCGGAGGCGTGCTGCTCATCTCGCTCGCGCCGGGCCGCGGCAACTCCACCCTGATGTCCTATCTGTTCGGGTCGATCAGCAGCGTCACCGTCGAGGACGTGTGGGTGATCGCCGTGCTGGCCGCGGCGGTTCTGGGTGTCGTCCTCTTTTTCGGACGCGAACTCTACGTGCTCTGCCAGGACGAGGAGGTCGCCAAGGCCAGTGGCCTGCCGGTGCGCTTCCTGAGCCTGCTGATCGCCGTCACCGCTGCGCTGACCGTGGTCATCGCCATGCGCGTGGTGGGGCTGCTTCTGGTCAGCGCGCTGATGGTGGTCCCGGTGGCGACCAGCCAGCAGTTCACCCGGAGCTTCCGGAGCACGATGCTGCTCTCCATGCTGTTCGGAATGGCCGCCACGCTCGGAGGGCTCACCTCGTCGTTCTATGTCAAGGTGCCCCCGGGTGCCATCATTGTGATCGTAGCGCTCGGAGGGTTCGTCCTGGCCCTCGGGCTCGGTAGATTCGTACGCCGGAGCCGACCACAGGAGTCCATTCCATGAGCAACAGACGCGATGCCGTCCATGACGTTCTCCGCCACAGCGAGGGCTTCCGTAGCGCGCAGGACGTCTACGCCGAAATGCGTGCAGAAGGAGCCAAAATTGGGCTTACAACCGTCTACCGGGCGCTGCAGGCTCTCGCCGACAGCGGCCACGTCGACATGCTCAGGACCGACGACGGGGAGTCGGTCTACCGCGCGTGCACCAGCGGGGACCACCATCACCACCTGGTCTGCCGCCACTGCGGCCGGACCGTGGAGGTCGCCGGTCCCGCGGTGGAGCGCTGGGCCGAGGCGGTCGGCTCCGAGCACGGCTTCACCGAGGTGACCCACACGGTCGAGGTCTTCGGCACCTGCGCCTCGTGCGCGACCGTCCAGGTACCCGAGGTCGTGGGCCGGGCCTGAACCGCCCCGGTGTCACGGTGGGCTCACACGGCCGCGGGCCCCGCCCGCGGCGAACCCGTGACGCGCGGCGGGGAAAGCCCCCCGATCACGTGCCGGAGAGATAATCTTCCGGAACGGCGGACCCCCGTGCACGTTCCCCGCGCCAAAACCGCACCCAACAGGAGTCAACGTGCCATTCGGACATGACATGGTGCACTCACTCGCAACCGTGGTCGACCTGGTCAACACCTCCCCGGCCACCGGAGGCCCGGACTGCCTGACCGACCTGCGCCAGCTCGGCGCGTTCGTGGAACGCCGCGAGGTCAGCGGCATAGGCGAGCTGACCACCACGGACCTGACCCGGGTTCGGGCCCTCCGCGAGGCGTTCCTCAAGGTCTTCGCCGCCCCCGACCAGGCCACCGCGGCCATTCGGCTGAACACGCTGCTGAGCGGGACCCGGATCATCCCCCGGCTGACCGAGCACGACGGCCACCCCCTGCACATCCACTACTTCGCGCCGGGGGCCTCGCTCAACGAGCATCTCTCGGCCGACCTGGGCGTCGCCCTGGCCCACCTGCTCGTCGAGGGCGAGTGGGAGCGCCTGCGCACATGCTCGGCCCCCGACTGCGACAACTTCTTCGTGGACGAGTCGCGCAACCGCTCCCGGGTGTACTGCGACAGCCGCACCTGCGGCAACCGGATGCACGTCGCCGCCTACCGGGCCCGCCGCCGCGCCTGAGACGCCCCCCGGGGACCACCCGGACCGGGCTGGCGCGGCGGGGGCCGGCCGGCTCAGCTCAGGTCCGCACCGCGTTGGGCACGGCCCCGCCGTACCTCCTGTCGCGCTTGGCGTAGGTCTCGCAGGCCTCCCACAGGTCACGGCGGTCGAAGTCGGGCCAGAGGCGGTTGAGGAAGACCATCTCGGCGTAGGCCGTCTGCCAGATCAGGAAGTTGGAGGTGCGCTGCTCGCCGGAGGAGCGCACGAACAGGTCCACGTCGGGGATCCCCGGCTCGTCCAGATAGCGGGCGAAGGTCTCCTCCTTCACCCGGCCCGGCTTGACCCGCCCGTCGGCGATGTCCTGGGCCAGGCGCAGCGCGGCGTCCACGATCTCGGCGCGACCGCCGTAGTTGACGCAGAACTGCAGGGTCAGCGTGGAGTTGCCCTCGGTCATCCGCTCGGCGTCCTGCAACTCCTGGATGACGCTCTTCCAGAGCCGTCCCGGCCGACCGGCCCACCGGACCCGGACCCCCATCGCGTGGAGGTCGTCCCGGCGGCGGCGGATGACGTCGCGGTTGAAGCCCATCAGGAAGCGCACCTCGTCGGGGGAGCGCTTCCAGTTCTCGGTGGAGAAGGCATAGGCCGACAGGTAGGGGACGCCCAGTTCGATCGCGCCCTCGATCACGTCGAAGAGCGACGCCTCCCCCGCCTTGTGCCCCTCGGTGCGCGGCAGACCGCGCTGCTTGGCCCATCTGCCGTTGCCGTCCATCACGATCGCCACGTGCCGCGGCACGAGGTCACGGGGGATGGGGGGCGGGGTGGCGCCGGACGGGTGAGGGGACGGGGGACGGATGTTCACGTGGCGGGCTCCCTTTCTACGTGTCGGAGAGAGCGTATGCCGTGCTCCAGGTGCCATTGGAGATAAGCGGCGACCAGGCCGCTGCACTCGACGCGGTGCCGGTGGTCGGAGGCGTCGGCGGTGGGCCAGTCGCCCTTGAGCAGCGAGGCCATCAGGGTGATCGTCTCCCCGGCGGGCACCGCGGCGCCCGCGGGACGGCAGGCCCCGCACACCACTCCCCCCGCCACGATGGCGAAGGCCCGCAGCGCGGTGCCCTTGCACCGGGCGCACGCCTCCAGCGCGGGGGCGTAACCGGCGACGGCCAGCGAGCGCAGGAAGTAGGCGTCGAGCACCAGCCGGGGCTCGTGCTCCCCGCCCCCGAGTGTGCGCAGCCCTCCGACCAGCAGCAGGAACTGCCGCAGGGCCGGCTCCTTCTCCGCCATGATCAGCCGGTCCGCGGTCTCCAGCATCGCGGTGCCCGCCGTGTAGCGCGGGTAGTCGGCCACGAGCGCCTCGCCGTACGGGCGGATGGTCTCGGCCTGGGTGATCACATCGAGCGTGCGGCCGGTGTGGAGTTGAAGGTCGACGTGGGTGAACGGCTCCAGCCGCGCGCCGAAGCGCGACATGGTCCGCCTGACCCCCTTGGCCACACCCCGGATCTTGCCGGTCCGTCTGGTCAGAACGGTGACGATGCGGTCGGCCTCGCCCAGCTTGTGGGTGCGGAGCACGACGCCCTCGTCACGGTACAGACTCACCCGATCAGTCTAGCGGTGACCTGCGTGGCGGGGCTTCAATCATGATCAACGGGCACGGATGGATCACGAGTGCGTGTTGTTCCCCTAAAACTCATTAAACTTTGGCCCCTGGCGACCTCTCCGCGCCATGTTTCACCCCATCCCTGCATGAAAGGGTCCCATGCCCCGCGTGGTCCTGCTGGGTTCATCCCCCGGCCCCGATGCCGCTCCCGGTCAGTCGACCCCGTCCGCCGCGCTGACTCTGCCCGCGCTGCCCGGCTGCCCCACGGTGATCGGCAAGCTGCACGGCCAGCTCGCCTCCCTCGACCCCGCACCGGTGACGATCGCCCGCTCGGGCGACGCCGCGGCCTACCGGGGCCTGCCAGGGCGGCTCGTCCAGACCTCCGATCTGGCCGGCGACCTGCGCGCCGTGGCCGACGCGGTCGAGCACGCCACCGAGAACCTGCTTATCCTCCCGGCCGGCTCACTGATCCACGACGAGCTGATCTACCAGATCACCAAATCGAAGCGCGGCGCGCTCGCGCTGATCGTCAAGGAGCCCCGCGAGGAGGACGAGAACGGCGACGCCATCGTCCCCGACGTCCCCATCGAGGAGGCGCTGCCGGAGATCGGCGACCGGACCCTGGAGGGCCTCCCCGTCCGGGTCCGCGCCGGCAAGTCCCGGGTGATCTCGGTGGGCTCGGCCTTCCACGCGGTCACCCGTCCCAACTCCGTCCTCCTCGGCCCGCTGCACCTGCACCACAAACACGCGGCCACGCTGGCGGAGGCCGCCCGCGAGCTCGCGGACATGGCCCACCTGTTCGGCCCGGAGGACGACCTGGTCCAGCTCCTGGTCCTGGGGTTGGTACGGCGGGGCGTCTCGGTCGGCGTCCGGGGGCGGCGGGACCTGTTCTTCCGCCGGCTGAACACCCCGGAGGAGGCCGCCCAGGCGGTGGCCGAGATGTCGTCGTTCAACGAGGACCAGGCCCGGCTGAACAACGCGGTCAAGGGCGCCGACGGTTTCTTCACGACCTACTTCGTCAGCACCTACTCGCGCTTCATCGCCCGCTGGGCCGCCCGGCGCGGGCTCACGCCCAACCAGGTCACACTGATCTCGATCGCGCTGGGCGTGGTGGCGGCGGCCTGTTTCGCCACCGGCGCGCGGGCCGGGATGGTCGCCGGCGGCATCCTGATCTACTTCGCGTTCGTGTTCGACTGCGTGGACGGGCAGGTCGCCCGCTACGCCCGCAAGTTCGGTGTGCTCGGGGCGTGGCTGGACGCCACCTTCGACCGGTTCAAAGAGTATGTGGTCTTCGCCGGTCTGGCGGTCGGCGCGGCCGTCTCCGGCGTGGGCGACGTGTGGACACTGGCACTGATCGCGCTCGGCGTGCAGTCCATCAGGCACCTGCTGGACTTCTCCTTCGGCGCGGCCAACCGGCGCAGGCCCCCGTCGCCGCTGCCCTCGGTATCGCTGTCGGTCAGTCCCGACACCGACCTTCGCGCGGCCCTGGAGCAGCGGAAGATCGCACGCAGCGGCGGGATCCGCGGCCTGCTGAGGATCTGGGCCAAGGCGGGCAAGTACAAGATCGTTTATTGGGTCCGCAAGATGATCGTGTTCCCGATCGGCGAGCGCTTCGCCGCCATCGCGATCGTCGGCGCCCTCTTCGACGCCCGGGTCACCTTCCTCACCCTGATCATCTGGGGTGGCATCGGCGCCACCTACTCTCTCACCGGACGTCTGATGAGGTCACTCGCATGATCACCCAGCCGCAGACCACCCCCGCCCCGGACCCCTACGAGGAGCGGCTGCGCGTCCAGACCGCCCGGCTCCTCGCCTACCGCGACGACGGCCCGCTGGTGGCGGCGCTCCGCGGCCGGGTCGGCCCGGGACTGCCCCCGGTTCCGTCCGTCGCCGTCGCGCTGCTCGCGATCGTCGCGATGGCGGCGACCGGGCTGCTGAAGGACGGCCCGATCCTGCTCGTCCCAGTGCTGATCATGGTGGCCCTGGTACTGCCGACCGCGGCCCGCGACCACCTGGGCCGGCTCGACTGGCTGGTGCCGCCGCTGATCCGGGGGACCGAGTTTCTCACGATCATCCTGATCGGCCTGGACGCCGGGGCGCCCAAGTGGATGCTGTTCGTGCTGATCTACGTGATCGGTTACCACACCTACGACACGGTGTACCGGACGCGGCAGAGCATCTGGCCGCCCGACTGGGTGTTCAAGGCGGGCCTGGGCTGGGAGATCCGGCTGCTGCTGATCGGCGCCGGGGCCGCGCTGGGCGTGCTGACCTGGGTGCTGGCCGCGCTCACGCTCTACCTCGGCGTGCTGTTCGCCGTGGAGAGCGTGACGAGCTGGGTCCGCCTGGACAAGGCGACGGCGCTCGCCCAGGCCGGTGACGACCTGGAGGCCTCCCCCGAGGAGGCCATGGAGCAGGCCACCGGCGAGGCCGAGACCGCCTGAGACACCTGCGCGGCCGAGACCCCGGCCCGCCGTGAGACCCGGAGCGGCCGTCCGCCGGGGACATGGAGCGATCCCGGGACCGCCGCGGGGCGGGGCCCGGGACACCCGCCGCAGGTGGACTCGTTCCAAAACGGCCTGGACCATCGGGGATCCTCCCGGGCCTCCCGGGGGGGCCGCGAAAGTCTCTCGCGGTCTCTCACTGTGCTAGAAAACAACGTGGAACTAGACAGATTGGATCGTGACATTATCGGGGCGCTCGTCGAGGATGCCCGTGCCACCTACGCGGAGATCGGCCAGCGTGTGGGCCTGTCGGCGTCGGCGGTGAAACGGCGAGTGGACCGGCTGCGCGAGACGGGGGCCATCACCGGATTCACCGCCCGGGTGGAACCCGCGGCGCTCGGCTGGACCACCGAGGCCTATGTGGAGCTGTTCTGCGCGGGTAAGACCTCGCCGGCGGAGATCGGGGTGGCCGTCACCCGTCATCCCGAGGTGGTCTCCGCGTGCACCATCACCGGTGAGGCCGACGCCCTGCTGCACATCAGGGCCACCGATGTGCGCCACGTGGAGCAGGTGATCGAGCGCATCGCCTCGGAGACGTTCGTGGTGCGGACCAAGAGCTCCATCGTGCTCTCCCGCCTGATCGACGCGCCATTGATCACCTCACACAACGAATCGCCGTTCGTCGCCTGAAATACGCAACAAACCCGCGCCAACACGCAAAAACAAGCTCTTGGCCCGCGTGAACCCCCGTTTCTAGGCTTATGCCGTCCTCACCACGACGTCCCTTACGGGGTTTCCATGACCAAGCACTACCTCATGTGTCGGCCCGACCACTTCGCGGTCGAGTACGCGATCAATCCGTGGATGGACCCCGAGTCCGGCGCCGACCGTGAGGTGGCGGTCCGGCAGTGGGAGGGGCTCAAGAGCGCCTACGAGGACCTCGGACACCGGGTCAGCCTGATCGACCCGGTGGAAGGCCTGCCGGACATGGTCTTCGCCGCCAACGGGGCACTGGTCGTCGGCGGCCGGGTGTACGGCGCGCGGTTCACCCACCGGGAGCGCGCGGCCGAGGGGCCCGCCTACCTGGACTGGTTCGCCCGCAACGGCTACGACCGGCTGCACGAGCCCGCCTTCACCAACGAGGGCGAGGGCGACTTCCTCACGCTCGACCATCTGGTGCTGGCCGGGACGGGGTTCCGCACCGACGTCGGCGCGCACGGCGAGGCCCAGGAGTTCCTCGGCCGGCCGACGGTGTCGCTGCGGCTGGTGGACCCGCGGTTCTACCACCTGGACACCGCCCTGTTCCCGCTAAACGGACATAACGTGGCATACTTCCCAGGGGCCTTCTCGGCGGGGAGCCAGGAGGTGCTGCGAAGCCTCTTCCCCGACGCCGTCATCGCAGACGAGAATGACGCGACCGTGCTGGGACTCAACGCGGTCAGCGACGGCACCAACGTGGTCATCAACGCAGAGGCGACCGGCCTCCAGCTGGAGCTCAAGCGTCGCGGCTTCGAGGTCGTCCCGGTGGAGCTGTCGGAGCTCCGCAAGGCAGGCGGCGGCCCCAAGTGCTGCACGTTGGAGATCCGGGGATAACTCAAGGTAGGACGGTCACGAACCAAGGAACGGCGAGTATCGGATGACGAGCACAGAAGAGTTCATTGAACTCAGCGAGCGCCGTAGCGCGCATAACTACCATCCTCTTCCCGTCGTGATCGCCGAGGCGCAGGGCGCCTGGGTGACCGACGTGGAGGGCAAGAGGTTCCTGGACTGCCTGTCGGGCTACTCATCGCTGAACTTCGGCCACGGCAACCCGAAGATCATCGGAGCGGCCCAGGAGCAGCTGGCGAAGCTCACTCTGACCAGCCGCGCCTTCTTCCACGACCAGTTCGCCACCTTCGCCGCCGGCCTGGGCGACCTCACCGGCAAGGACATGGTCCTGCCGATGAACACCGGCGCCGAGGCCGTGGAGACCGCCGTCAAGGTGGCCCGCAAGTGGGGTTACCAGGTCAAGGGCGTGGCCCAGGACCAGGCCAACATCATCGTGATGGAGGACAACTTCCACGGCCGCACCACCACGATCATCAGCTTCTCCACCGATCCGGACGCCCACGACGACTTCGGCCCCTACACCCCCGGTTTCAAGGTCGTGAAGTACGGCTCGATCGAGGCGATCCGCGAGGCCGTCGACGCCAACACCGTCGCGGTGCTGCTGGAGCCCATCCAGGGCGAGGCCGGCGTGCTGATCCCCCCGGACGGCTACCTCGCCCAGGTCCGCGAGCTGTGCACCGCGGAGAACATCCTGATGATCGCCGACGAGATCCAGTCCGGCCTCGGCCGCACCGGAGAGACCTTCGCCTGCGACCACGAGGGGGTCGTGCCCGACGTCTACGTGCTGGGCAAGGCCCTGGGCGGCGGTGTCGTCCCGGTCTCGGCGATCACCGCCGACGAGGACGTGCTCGGCGTGATCAGGCCGGGCCAGCACGGCTCCACCTTCGGCGGCAACCCGCTCGCCTGCGCGGTGGCCGGCGCCGTCATCGAGATGCTCAACACCGGCGAGTACCAGGCCAGGGCCAAGGAGCTCGGGGCGGTGCTGCACGACAGGCTCCGCGGCCTGATCGGCCAGGGCGTGGTCTCGGTACGCTGCCGGGGCCTGTGGGCCGGCATCGACGTCGACCCCTCCCTCGCCACCGGCCGGGAGATCTCCAAGGCGCTGATGCGCCGCGGCGTCCTGGCCAAGGACACCCACGGCTCCACCATCCGCCTCGCCCCGCCGATCGTCGTCTCCGAGGAGGACCTCAACTGGGCCGTCGACCAGCTCGCCGACGCCCTCAGGGAATACGCCGGGTAACCCGGCACGGGCCCGGTACGGCACCGTACAGGACCGTACAGGACCACGCGAGTACGGCCCGCGTCCCGCCTGTCGTTCTCGTGGTCGTCGCGACACCTCGGCCGAGGGCCGCGACGCGCCGCGGGAGCCGGGGGGAGCGAGAGCGCTCACGGGGCGCGGGCCGTATCCGGGCGGACGGACCCCGGGAGCGCTCGCGCCACCGTCCGCCCTGCGCCGGTACCGGCGGCGCTCCCTCGCGGGCACTCCCCGGAGACGTCCCTAGGGGGTGAGCTCCACCGTGCTGATCTCCGAGATCCCGTTGGTTCCGGCGGTGTCCCACCGGACGGAGAGCGGCACGGTGTCCAGCGACAGGCCGGCCACCGCGTTGGAGAACCACGGGCCGTGGATGATCCGCCAGCTGAACGGCGGCCTGGGGATCCTGGCCAGACGGGACAGGCTGCCGCCGATCAGGGTGGCGAGGCCGAACTGCGCGACGATGTTGGCCAGCCGGAGCGTACGGCTCAGCGGATTGCGGATCGGCGAGCAGACAAGCTGGTAGATGGGCAGCCCCTTGGCCTTGGCCACATAGGAGTAGTGCACGTCGCCGGAGAGCAGGACCACGGGCTTGCCCAGCGCCGCGAGCAGCCTGGACAGGTCCTCGAAGGAGCGGCGGAAGGCCGCCCAGTGCTCCAGGTCGACGGCTTGGCGGAGCGCCTCGGACCACCGGGCCACCCGCCTGCCCCAGGCGCCCTGGGCCAGGGCCTCGTTCCAGTTCTGGATGTGGTGGATGCCTGCGGGCAGCAGGAACGGCACCGAGGTGCCGATCACGAAGCGCTCGGCGCCGTCCCGGTGGAGCTGCTCGGTGAGCCACTCCCACTCCACCGGATCGATCATGCGCCGGTCGCCGGGGGTGAGCTGGCGGGCACAGCGCGAGTCGAGCATGATCAGACGGGTGTCGCCGAGGTCGCGGCAGTAGCTCCAGCGGTTGTCGGCGGGGACCTGGTAGGAGTGTTCGGCGAAGGCGTCGAGAAGATCGGCCCCGTCTTCCTCCCCGGCGCACAGCTTGCCGAGCAGTTCGTCGGACGCGCGCTCCGCCGGGGACAGGTTGCCCAGATGCTGGTAGACCCAGTAGGCGCCGAGCCCGGAGACGACCCGGCGCCGCCACCACGAAACCCCGGCCATCTTCTCGCGCCAGGAGGCGGAGGTGTTGAAGTCGTCCCGCAGGTCATGGTCGTCGAAGATCATGGCGCTGGGCACCGTGGAGAGGATCCAGCGGATCTCCGGGTCGGTCCAGGCGACCCGGTACAGCTCGGCGTACTCCTCGAAGTCGGCGATCTCGGTCTTCGGCTCGTCGTCCCTGCGCCCGGCGATGAACTTCAGCATCTCCGCGGAGGGCTCGTCGGCGTAGACCTGGTCGCCGAGCAGCAGGAGCATGTCGGGCCACTCCTCCCGCGGCCGCTCCATCAACGTGCAGCCGTAGGCGCGCAGAACGTCCACCCCGTGGGAGACGGTGTGCGGCATGTCGTGCGGCACGCTGGTCCGGCAGGAACCGAACATCACCCGCCGCGGCCCTCCGGGGCCGAGAAGCCGGATGTGGCTGGGCGGCTGGTCCGGCAACGGCCAGACGGCCCTCCCGCCGAGGCGGACCTCATAGGTCCCTTCCCCGGAGACGTCCACGATCGCATAGTGGTGGCCGTGCACGGAGAACGTCCGCGCCCGCGTCTCCACCCCGCCGACCTCGACCGTCACCTCACACGGCTCGCTGGTCTCCACCCATATCGACGCGCTCGTCTCGTCCACGTAACGCAGCAGCGGCCCGACCACCAGTTCCGGCACGTTCAACCCCTCAGCCACTACTCAACCGGCGGGCTCCGACGTCCTGAAGCCCGCCCTGTCGGCACGTCCCATCACGGTGCCCGGACCTTCACAGTGCCCGGACACCGGGGCGGATAACAACGGATGACACCAAAGTAGGGGAATACCCAAAACGCGGCCACAGGATCGCAAGTGACCGCACCACCTGGTAAAAGTATGACAAATCATCCGGTGGCCACCGTCCGCCGTGCAAGGTGACCGCCGGCCGCGCTCTCGCCCACGACACGGTCAGATCCCCGGCGGGGCCGGGCCGCACGGCGGCTCATCCGGGCGGGCGCCGCGATGACGGCCCCCGGGGCCGCCCGCGGGATCTTTGAGCTTTTTTACCCTCTCTTTAAGGTCGTCAAGGGCGTCCGTGCCCGGCGTCACCGGGCACTCGGGCAGGTCGCGGGGGGACCCTCGGAAAACTCGGGCGGGTTCCCGGCGCCCCTCAGGAACGGAGGGCCGGGCCCACGACGAGACGCTCGGCCGACGGCCTGCCGGAGGCCGGCGCGTCCAGGGCGTGGACCAGTCTCTCCAGTTCGAGCATGAGCCGCTCGGTGCGCTCGGTGCCGTAGGCGTCCTCGATCACCCGGTGGTGTCCGGCGACCCCGCCCTCGACCCGGTCCAGCAGCTCGGCTCCCCGGCCGGCGAGGAAGACCGCGACCTTGCGGCGGTCGGCCGGGTCGTGTCCGCGGTAGACCAGCGAACGGTCGATGAGCCGGTCGATCGCCTTGGTCAGCGTCGGGTGCGGCATCAGCACGGCCTCGGCCAGGTCTCCCATGGAGTGGCCGCGATCGTCGGCGAGAGCACGCAGGATGCGCCACTGCTCCACGGTCACGTCCTCGGCGGTCAGCACGGCCGCGAGCCCCCGGTTGACACTGCGTTCGGCCCTGCTGAGGAGGTAGGCGAGCGAGGATCCCAGTCCGGTCGTCACCACGTGAAAACTCCCGCCTGCTATCCCGGCTAAGTAATGGACCTGCCATACCCGTCTTTTCAGGAGGATACTCGTCCCTGTGGCAGAAGCCATCACACCGGTCATCGAGCCCCTGGAAGCACAGCTGCTCCAGGGAAACGGTCTGCGCGTCGGGCTCGTGGTCCCCGTCTCCGGAGTCCTCGGGCTTGTGGGGCCGTGCGCGATCAACTGCGCGATCCTCGCCGCCGACGAGGTGAACCTCGCGGGCGGGATGCTCGGCAGGCCGATCGAGCTGGTGCTCATCGACGGTGGCCGCCCGCAGGAACAGGTGGCGGCCGAGGTCGGCGGGCTGGCGCGCACCGGGGTGGTCGACGCGGTGGTCGGCACCTGCGGCAGCGACGTGCGGATCGCGACGGTCCGGGCGCTGGCCGGGCGCATACCGTTCGTCTACGCCCCGCCGTACGAGGGGGGCGGCCAGGCCCCGGGGGTCTACTTCCTGGGCGAGACGCCCGAACACCAGCTCCGACCCGGCCTCGACTGGCTGATCGAGCGGCGCCGGGCCCGCAGGTGGTTCATGCTGGGCAACGACTACGTCTGGCCCCGTCTGGTCCACGCGGCGGCCCGCCGTCATCTGGCCGCCGGCGGCGTGACGGTGGTCGGCGAGCGATTCGTCCCGTACGGCAGCCGGAATCTGGCCCCGGTGCTGGAGGAGCTGGTCGCCAGCCGGCCCGACGCGGTGCTGCTCAGCCTGATCGGCAGCGACCTGGTCACCTTCAACCGGGCCTACGGCGCGGCCGGCCTGCCCTATCCCCGGCTCTGCGGAGCGCTGGAGGAGCACGGCCTGCTCGGCATCGGCGGCGACGCGACCGGCGAGCTCTACGGCGCGATGGGATACTTCGCGAGCCTCGTCACCGACGACAGCCTCAGCCTCGGCGAGCGCTACGCCCGCCGCTTCGGCTCCAGCGCGCCCCTGCTGAACGGGCACGGCCAGGGCTGCTACGAGGCGGTTCTGATGCTCACCGCCCTCGCCCGCCGCGCCGGGACCCTCCACGTCCCGGTGGTGGACGCGATCGCCGACGGCACCTCCGTCGTCACCGCGCGCGGGCGCCTGACCATGCGGAACCGGATGGTACGGCGGGGCGCGCACATCGGCCGGGCGGACGGCCTCGACTTCGACATAGTCCGCTGAGAATCCGCACCGGAAAACCTTTCCGTTTCAAGGATTGATCCTAAAGTGATCACGAGCACTCTCTACGAGGAGCAGGTCCATGACCACTGAACCCTCCCTGGAGCAGTTCGGTTACCGGCAGGAACTCCACAGGTCCCTCAGCTTCACCGACCTGCTCGTCTACGGCCTGATCTTCATGGTCCCGATCGCGCCGTTCGGCATCTTCGGCGGGGTCTTCCAGGCCTCGGGGGGCATGGTCGCGCTCGCGTACGTCATCGGCATGATCGCGATGGCCTTCACCGCGCTGTCCTACGCGCAGATGGCCCGGGCCTTCCCGATGGCCGGATCGGTCTACACCTACGCGGGCCGCGGCATCGCGGCGCCCGTCGGCTTCCTGGCCGGGTGGGTGATCCTGCTCGACTACGTCCTGGTGCCCGCGCTGCTCTATCTCATCGCGAGCGCGGCGATGGCCTCCTTCGTGCCGGTCATCCCGATCTGGGGCTGGCTGATCATGTTCGTGGTGCTCAACACGGCCGTCAACCACGCCGGCATCCGGATGACCGCGCGGATCACGAAGATCATGCTGGTCGGTGAGCTCATCGTGCTGGGGATCTTCATCGTCGTCGGCCTGGTCGCGCTGGCCCGGGGCAAGGCCCAGTCGGGCGCGCTCACCCCGCTGTTCGACTCCTCGACCTTCTCCTGGCCACTCGTCTTCGGCGCGGTCTCGATCGCGGTGCTCTCCTTCCTCGGCTTCGACGGCATCTCGATGCTGGCCGAGGAGAGCCGGGTGGACAGCCGCAGGCTCGGCACGTCCATGATCGCCGCGCTGGGGCTGGCGGGCGTGCTGTTCATCGCGCAGACCTGGGTGGCCGCGCTGCTGACGCCCGACAGGCACGAACTGCTGACCAAGGGCGATCCCGCGGGCTCCGCGTTCTACGACATGGCCGAGTTCGCCGGCGGCCACTGGCTCGGAATCCTGACCGCCGTCGCCACGGCCATCGCCTGGGGCTTCGCCAACTCCCTGGTCGCCCAGGCGGCGACCTCGCGCCTGCTGTACGCGATGGCCCGCGACCACCAGCTGCCCGCCTTCCTGGCCAAGGTCCATCCCAGGCACCGGGTGCCGGTCAACGCCACCCTGCTCGTGGCCGCGGTCTCCCTGGTCGTCGGGCTCTACCTGACCACCAGGGACGACGGCATTCCGCTGATCAGCGGGCTGGTCAACTTCGGCGCGATGACCGCCTTCCTGGCGCTGCACGTCTCGGTGGTCGTCCACTACTTCGCGCGGCGGGGCAGCCGCGACTGGTGGCGGCACCTGATCGCCCCGGTGATCGGCTTCGCGATCCTGATCTATGTGGTGATCAACGCCGGCATCGCGGCGCAGACCCTCGGCCTCACCTGGCTCGGCATCGGCGTGGTGCTGCTCGTCGTCTCCTACGCCCTCGGCCGCCGCCCCACACTGCACACCCTGAACGAACCTCAGGAGACCCCGTAGACCCCGTAGACCCCCGCCGGACGATCCCCGCCGGCGGCCTCCCACAACGCGCGGCCCCTCCGCCCCGCCCATCAGATCACACGAGGACAGACATGTTCGACATCCTTCCCACGGTGGAAGAGAGCCTCACCCCGGCCCTCCTCACCCCGGCTCTCTCCAGAACGGCCCTTCTCAGCGCGGTGACGGGCCGCGGCCGGACGGGCGCCCGGTGAACGTCCTCTCCTACCGTCCGTCACCGCGGGACCTGAGCTACACCTTCGGCGGCCGGGCCGCCGTGGCCGTGATCAGGCCCGGCACGATCGTCGAGATGTTCACCGAGGACTGCTTCGCCGGCCGGGTCCGCTCGGTCGAGGACATGCCGTCCCGGGTCTGCGACTTCCCCTTCCTGAACCCGGTCACCGGCCCCTTCCACGTCGAGGGCGCCGAACCCGGCGACACGCTCGCGCTGCACTTCGTCTCCATCACCCCGGCCAGGGACTGGGCGGTGTCCGCCACCTTCCCGCACTTCGGCGCGCTGACCGGCACGCATGCCACGCCCATGCTCGCCCCGCCACTGGACGAGGTCGTCTGGCGCTACGACATCGACGTGGAGAGAGGGGTGGTCCGCTACCACGCCCGCAGGAGCGACTTCACCGCCGAACTCCCGCTGGACCCGATGCACGGCACGGTCGGGGTGGCGCCCGCCGCGTCCGAGGTCCGCATGACGATCGTCCCGGACACCCACGGCGGCAACATGGACACCCCCGAGCTGCGCGCCGGGGTGACCGTCTACCTCGGGGTCAACGTCGAGGGCGGGCTGTTCTCGGTGGGCGACGGGCACGCCCGCCAGGGACACGGCGAGGTGTGCGGAACGGCCGTGGAGGCGGCCATGGACACCGTGGTCGCGGTCGGGCTGATCAAGGGCGTCGTCACCCCCTGGCCGCGGATGGAGGACGACGGCCACCTGATGTCGACCGGTTCGGCGCGCCCGCTGGAGGACGCGTACCGGATCAGCCAGCACGACCTGGTCACCTGGACCTCCGAGCTCACCGGCCTGGACATCCTGGACGCCTACCAGCTGGTCAGCCAGATCGGCGAGGCTCCGGTCGGCAACGTCTGCGACGGCAACTACACGATGGTCGCCAAGCTCCCCAAGTCCTGCCTCCGCGGGGCGGACGTCTACGGGTCGGCCCACGAGCGCCTGCGGGCCCTGGGCCGGCGGTATCTGGCCCGGCGCTGACGCCCGGCCGTCACCCCGGAGGGGCGTCCCGTGTCACACCGCGCGCCACCAGGCGACCGTCGCGGCCAGCGCCTCGTCCATCGGGGTCGGCGCCAGGCCGAAGGTGTGCCGGAAGGCGGTGGAGTCGAGCACGAAGGGCCGGACGAACTGGTAGCGCAGTTCCTCCAGCTCGCCGAGCAACGGTGAGAAGGCCCCCGCCGTACGGACCAGCCAGTGCGGCATGACCTTGACCCCCGGGTTCGGGACCCCGGCGAGCGCGCACAGCCGGTCCGCGATCCGGCGGACCGTCATCGGCTCACCCGTCGGGATGTGCCAGGCACGGCCCCACGACCGGTCGTCGGCGGCGGCCGCCACGAGGGCGCGGGCCACGTCGGGCACGTAGGTCCAGCTGTGCGGCAGGTCCGGGTCGCCGAGATGGCGCACCGGCCTGCCGCCGAGCAGCCGGGGGACGAACCTGTCCCCCAGGTGCGACTGGTCGCGGCAGCCGGGGCCGAAGTAGTCGGATCCGCGCACCTCCGTCACCCGGACCCGGCCGGCGGCGTGCGCGGCCAGCGCCTCCCGCCACATGCGGACCCGGACGGCGCCCTTGACGCTGGGCGGTGTGAGCGGGTCGTCCTCCCGCATCGGACGATCCGGCGCGGCGTAGACGTAGAGGTTTCCGAGGATGACGTAGCCGGCGCCGGTGGTCTCGGCCGCGGCCAGCAGCGACCCGGCGAGCGGCGGCCAGTCCCGCGCCCAGCGGTGGTAGGACGGGTTGACGCAGTTGTAGAGGGTGCCGGCCCCCCGGGTCAGGTGGGCCATCCGCTCCCGGTCGGCCGCGTCCGCGGCCACCTTCCGGACTCCCGGGAGGTCGGGCCCGGAGCCCGACCGGCTGACCAGGACGACCTCGTGCCCCTGCTCCGCCAGCAACCGGGCGACCTGGGAGCCGACCTGCCCGGCCCCCGCGACGACGTGCTTACCCATCGGAACCTTTCCTTTCACTGGTTTTCACCGATCGCTCACCGGTTTCACAACGGCCGTGGCGCGGCGTAGAGGACGGCGAAGGCGATCCCGGGCGACCGGCCGCGACCGGCGCCGCGGCGCCGCCACCGGACCGGAACGTCTCCAGAGCGACAGCGCCGCTCCGTTCTGAGAGCAATGCTCTCCCTAAAGAGCGATGCCGGTCAAGAGCGCTGCTCTCTTTTATTTACAGCGCTCTGGTAAGGTCCCGGCATGAGCTCAAGCCGTACAGCGCGAGAACGGGTCCGGGCCGAGCTGACCCGCGAGATCACCGACATCGCCCGCGGTCAGCTGGCCGTCGACGGGGCCGCCGGCCTCTCACTGCGCGCGGTCGCCCGCGAGATGGGAATGGTCTCCTCGGCGGTCTACCGCTACTTCCCGTCGCGAGACGACCTGCTCACAGCCCTGATCATCGACGGCTACAACGCCGTCGGCGAAGCCGTGGAACAGGCCGACGCGGCCCGCCCCCGCGAGGACCACACCGGCCGATGGCTGGCGGTGTGCCATGCCGTACGGGGCTGGGCACTGGCCCATCCACACGAGTACGCCCTGCTGTACGGCTCGCCGGTGCCCGGCTACCGGGCCCCGGCCGACACCGTCGCCGCCGCGGTCCGCGACACCGTCGTCTACGGCCGGATCATCTCCGACGCCTGGCACGCCGGAACCCTGAACCCTCCGGACATCTGCCCGCCCCCGCCCCCCTCCTTCGCCGAGGACGCGGCCCGGGTGCGCGAGATGATGCCCGAGGTCCCCGACGACGTGGTGGCACGCGCCCTGATCGTGTGGACCGGCCTGTTCGGCTGGATCGGCTTCGAACTGTTCGGCCAGTTCACCAACGCGATCCTCGACCCCGGCACGGCCTTCGACCACGCCGCCCACTGCCACGCCCGCTTCCTCGGCCTGCCCGGCTGAGCCGGGAAACCCATAGGAGGCTGACGTCCTCCCCCGCGTGAGGGCGGGGGATTCCGGCCTGTCTCCTCCACAGGAAGTCACGAGATTCGTAACGCTTTCGCGTCTGGTGTGATATTTGAGAGTAAATTGGCTCTCGGTGAGCCACCCCCGCAGGCGAGAGGCGTTTCCGATTTCATGGTGGACAGTCCCATTCACGGCGAAGGCGTAACGGTCCGCGCTCTCTTCGAGAAGAATTCCTTCGCACTGGACTACTACCAGCGGGAATACACCTGGACTCGCGACGAGGTCCGGACGCTGATCGAAGACCTCAGCCATCGATTCCTGGCCCAGTGGCACCCCCGGCACGGACGCGACAAGGTCAACGCCTACTCCCCCTACTTTCTCGGCCCCTACGTCTATCACCTGAGCGAGGGCCGTACGTTCCTCGTCGACGGCCAGCAGCGGATCACCACGCTGCACCTGCTGCTGATCTATCTCCGGCAACTGCTGGACGATCAGGGCGAGAACATCTACGCCAAGGAACTGGAGGGGCTCTCCTACACCGCCCGGCACGGCAGGCGCAGCTTCAAGGTCGGGGCCTCCGAGGAGCTCACCCGCGCGCGGCTGCTCAACGCCCTCGTCACCGATTGGAACGGTCTCGGCGGCTTTCTCCTGCCCGACGACGCGCATGTCTCGGTGCGCAATCTGCACGACCGGAGCAGGGAGATCGACGAGGACTTCCCCGAGACGCTGCGGGACGAGGCGCTGGTGCCCTTCGTACAGTGGCTGCTCGACCGGGTGTGCCTGGTCGGCATCAAGGCCCTCGACCAGGAGAACGGGCGCGAGATCTTCGTGTCCATGAACGACCGGGGCCTGCGGCCGAGCCCCGTCGACCTGCTCAAGGGGCACCTGTTCCGGCGGCTCAGCCCACCGGAACGCGACGATCTCGGCAGGTCGTGGGCCGATATGCTGGCCCGTCTCACGGCCTCCGAGGGCGACTCCCCCGAGGCCAACGCGCCCAGTTCCTATGTCCGCTCATTCCTCCTCAGTCAGTACGCGAGTCTCGGTGAGACGTCCACCGACGCCGCCGAGATCGAGCGGGCCTTCCACGAGTGGGTCCTGCGCAACGAGATCCACCTGGGCCTCGATGGCCAGGCCGGCACCCGGGAGTTCATCAAGAGGCTCACCCACATGTCCGAGCGCTACTGCGTGATGCTCCGGGCCCGCCAGAGGTTCAGGCCCGACCTCGCCTCGGTCTTCTTCAACGGCTACAACGGCATCGACGACCAGTTCACCCTGCTGCTCGCCATCGCCTCCCCCGACGACCCCGACCGGGTGTTCATCGAGAAGTGCTCGATGGCCGCCGCCTTCCTCGACCTGGTCTACGTCCGGCGATGCGTCAA
The DNA here is from genome assembly GCF_040614315.1 of Streptosporangium sp. NPDC006007. Taxonomy (NCBI): domain Bacteria; kingdom Bacillati; phylum Actinomycetota; class Actinomycetes; order Streptosporangiales; family Streptosporangiaceae; genus Streptosporangium; species Streptosporangium sp. NPDC006007. The sequence goes on from NZ_JBEXUG010000005.1 coordinate 163,547, forward strand.
CAACCTGCCGGTACAGCGTCGCGACCTCAACGAGATCGTTCATCGGACGATCCCCCTCCTGCGGATCTGCCGGACGCCCGGCGACGTCGCCACGGTTCTCGGCCGGGAGGCATCCCTGCCGCAACCAGGGTTCCAGGAGCTGGGTTCCTTCGGACTCCGGCCGAACAACCGCCGCGTCGTCCGCTACCTGCTCGCCCGCATGACCGCCCACGTCCAGCGCCAGTGCGAGGGCAGGAACGAGGAGGGCAACTACCTCCACGGGACGGGCAGCTACGAGATCGAGCACATCTGGGCCAACCACTTCGAGCGTCATCGGGCCGCGAGGGTCGAGACCGAGAGGGACTTCGACCACTGGCGCAACCGGCTCGGCGCTCTGCTGCTCCTGCCCAAGTCCGTCAACGCGAGCTTCCGCGACGATCCCTACGAGCGCAAGCTTGAGCATTACTACGCCGAGAACCGGCTCGCCGCCTCCCTGCACCCCAAGAGCCGGACGCGAAACACACCGTTCACCAACTACCTGAGGTCCTCCGGCCTCGACATGGCCTTCCAGCCCTGCCCGGCGTTCGGCGTCCAGCAGATCGAGCAGCGGCAACATCTGTACCGGCTGCTCTGCGAGGAGATCTGGAACCCGGCCGGACTCGGCTTCAGGCTGCCCGTGATCCCCGTCCCCAAGCCGGTCACCCCGCCGCGCCCCCGCACCTCGCGCGTCGGGCTCCGCGATCTCATCGAGACCGGGCTGATACCGCCAGGCTCCAAGATCTTCCGACGGGTCAGGGGCGATGTCCACTTCGCCACCATCGAGCAGGATGGCGTGATCAGGCTGGACACCGGGGAACCGTTCCACTCCCTGTCGGCGGCTGGCCGGGCGGTCGCCAAGACCAGCGCATGCGCGGGCTGGGACGTCTGGCGAATCGACCGCGACGGCGCCGCCATCCCGTTGAAGAGCCTCCGCGAAGAGGCCGTCAACCGCGGCCTTACCGACATCAAGCGCTGAACTTCCACCGGCCACGGGTGAAACGTGATCCGGGCGATGCGGCCACCGATCCCTGGACACGCCTTCCGTCCTTTGGCACAGTCGTCTGCCCCACCATCGTCTTTCCGGAGAACCAGTGCAGCGTTCATCGCCTCGCAGGCAACTTCCCCGTGACCCGGAGCCCTCGACACCGAGACTGGTCACCGTCGCCGGCGACATCCTCGCGGGTCGCGTTGTACTGCCCAAGTTCCAGCGAGGCTTTGTCTGGTCACGCCAGCAGATACTGAACCTGCTCGACTCCGTGACGCGGAACTACCCGATCGGCAGCATTCTCCTGTGGGAGAGCAACCAGGAACTGGCCAGTGAGAGGGCGATCGCGGACCTGGAGGTCGACTCGTTACCAAGTGGCCATCATTTGACTTCCTCCCGGCCCTAAAGGACCGGGATTCTCCGTGCCGCTGACGCGGCATGCTGCCGCGTTCGTGGCCGAGGTGGTTGACGTTTCACAGACCGCCCAGCGGCGAGGTCTCCACGTCCTGACACCGCAAGTCCTGCGGCCTTGATGTTCTTGGCGGCGTTGACGTCGGCGTGCTCGACATGGCCGCAGGAGGTGCAGGCGAACCGCGCTTGGCTCTCACGCGATGCCGCCTCCACCACCCTGCACGCCGAGCACGTCTGAGACGTGTACGCCGCCGGTACCTTGATCACCGTGCTGCCGGTGTACCTGGCCGCGTTGTTCACCGCGAGTTCCAGCCCGTACCAGCCCTTATCCAAAATCGCTCTGTTGAGACCCGACTTCTGAGCAACCCGCGAACCGGGCTGCTCCACGGTGCCCTTCGCGCCGGCCGTCATGTTCTTCGTTGTGAGGTTTTCCAGCACGATCGTGCCGTACCGGCCGGTGAGCGTCGCGGCGGTGCGGGCGTTGAAGTCCGCGCGACGGCACCGGATGCGCCGCATGACCGCGCCCAGTTCGGCCACCACGAGCTTGCGCCGGTTGCTCCCCTTGCGGGTGCGGGCGAGTTGCTGTTGGAGGCGCCGGTATCGCTGCGCCTCCCCGGCGGTGATGAACGGCCGGTTGTGGAAGTCCCCATCGCTGGTGGTGGCGGCGACCACCACACCCCGGTCGATGCCCACCGCCGGGCCTGGGTGCGCCTCCGGGGTGGTCTGTCCGTCCTCGACGAGGAACGACACGAACCAGTGTCGCCCGTCGCGGGAGATCGTGGCTGAGCGCACGGTGCCGCCGAGGGGGCGCGACCAGCGGAACCGCACCCATCCGAGTTTCGGCAGTTTCGCCCGGCCCCAACGGCGGCCGACCCGCTCCACCACGATCTGTTTGGCGTCGGGGAACCGAAACGACGGCGACCACCGGCGGTGGGAGCGCCACCGCACCTTCCAGGCCCCGTGAGTTTTGACCGCCTGGTCCAGGTCTTTGAGTGTCTGCTGGAGCACGTGAGCAGGTGCGTCCGACAGCCACCCGAAATCCCGTTTGGCGTCGGCGAGCTGTTTACACTGCTCGGCGTACCCGATGAACGCACCGCGCCGCCGGTAGGTGCGGCGTTGTTCCAACGCGGTGTTCCACACCGACCGGCAGATGCCGCCGATCTGTTCGGCGAACGTGGCCTGGCCGGGGGTGAACTCCGCCCGGTAGCGGCGCCCGGTCAGCACAAAACACCCCCTTCGTGGAAACGTTCAAGACCCCTCACGGTACCATAAGGAATCATGACTAACCGTATGAGTGTTCGAGAACTCCGGAACAGCCTCGGCCGCCGCGTCGAAGCGGCACACCTGACCGGGGAACACACCATCGTGGAGAAATACGGCGAAACCCAAGCCGTCCTCGTCCCCTACACCTGGTGGGCCGAACAACGCGAACGCGCAGGCTCAAGCACGCTCGCGCCCTAGTGGGCGCTCCCGCTCGGGCTAACCTCGGCCTGAAGGCCGAGGCTTGCGCCCTTCGATTCGGTCAACGAGATGGGCAAAGAGAGGATTCTTGCCCACCTCGCCAGTTGCCTGGTGACCGAGGAGGCCTTCGAGGCGGCGATGCGCAACGACTACCCGGAGTTCCTGCGCATCCGCTCGGAGACCCTGCACCGCCGTGTCCTCGAACTCGCCGGACTCGATTTTCTCTCTTGATCCCGCCGGTTCTCCCCGGCTCCGGTGGCGGCCGGACCGCCCCGGCGAAGCGCTCTCGGCGGATGTTCGCCCCCCGGCGAGGTGGGATGTGCCTCGCCGGGGGTTGATCCGGCCGGGCTACGGGGGAAAGCCCAGGCCGGACGGACGACGGCGGCTCCGCCTCCCTCCCCCTCCGAAGACCGCCTCCCTCCCCCTCCGAAGAGAGGACGGAGCCGCCCGGCCCCGGGATCGGCGCGCGATGGCCGGGGCCGCGTCCGTCTCCCTATCCGGAAACCGGTTCGGGAGCGGACGGGTCAGTGGAGAGCGGAGCGGTCCCGATGGCGCACCAGACCGTACGGCCCAGGCCGCAGCCCCGCTCGCGGACGCCCCACGCCAGCGAGATCTCACGAACGAGCAGCAGACCCCGGCCGTCCTCCGCGTTCGGCTCCCCCCGGACGTGAGGGCCGGAGAACGCCGACCCCGGATCGGTGACCTCCACGCCGACGAACTCCCTCGCCTCGGTGACGGTGAGACGGATGAGATCACCCGGTCTGACGTCGGAGTGCGTGATCGCGTTCGTCACCAGCTCCGAGACGGCCAGCACGACGTCGTCGATCGCGGGGTGAGCGTCCCCGAGCCACCGGCGCACCTCGGAGCGCGCCAGTGAAACGGACATACGGGCACCGGCCAGGCCGGTCTCCCCGAGAACCCTCGGCTCCACGCTCGTTACCCTCACGGCTTCACCCACCCGAAGAATTCGTCCCTGTCCGGCCTTCCAACCATGCCAAGGATCAGCTACATTAAGTAGTCGATTGACTTCATGCTGCTATCAACGGATTCAGAGTGAACTTACTGAAACGTTGGTGAAAAGCTCCCCCGGAGGTCAGATGCCAAAGGAAAGTGATCTCTATCCATCCGAGTCGCCGACCGCCCTCTTCGGCTTTGAGCTGCGACGACTCCGCAAGGTCCGAGGCTGGTCTCAGATCCAACTGTCGAAACTCGTGCCCTATTCCGTCGGGACGATCAGCATGATCGAGACCGCACAGCGGTCCCCCTCGGAGGAGTTCGCCCGATTCTGCGACGAGGCGCTGGGAGCGGAAGGGGCGTTGGTGCGGCTGTGGCCGATGGTCAGCCACACGGCGGCCCCCATGTGGTTCCGGCCATGGCTCGACGTGGAGGCCACAGCGGAGTCTCTCCGCACCTGGCAGCCACTGGTTGTTCCCGGCCTGCTCCAGACCGAAGACTACGCCAGGGCCATCTTGAGCGGTGAGATTGGCGTGACGCCCGAACAGATCGAGGACCAGGTAACCGCCCGCATAGAACGTCAGGCCATTCTTAAACGCGCCGTGCCCCCCTTGTTCTGGGCGGTTATCGACGAGGCGGTTCTCCATCGCCCGATCGGCAGTCCTGCCGTGATGGCGGCACAGCTCACCCACCTCCTCGAAGTCGGCCGAACTTCCCGAGTCACCATCCAGGTTCTTCCGCTTAGCGCCTGCTCCACGACCGGTCTTGGCGGTGGATTCGCTATCGCACAAACACAGGGAGTGTTCGATACGGCATACGTCGAGTCCGCCGGAGTAATGAGCCGGGTGACGGAGCGGCCAGAAGACGTCAGCGTTCTAACATACAGATACGAAGGGATTCGCTCCGAAGCACTGTCCAAGCGCGAGTCCCTAGAATTGATCAAGGAGACGCTGCAGCGATGGACGAGCTGATCCAGGAACTCGACACGGCCACATGGCGGAAGTCCACCCTGTCGGGGCCCGATGGCGGCGACTGTGTTGAGGTCGCCGAACTGTCCAGCGGACACCGGGGTCTCCGCGACAGCAAGGACTCCGCCGGCCCAACACTGATCTTCGCCCCCACTGAGTGGAGCACCTTCATCGCGGGGGTAAAGAGCGGCGAGTTCGACTAGTAAATTCACCACTATCTCAAGGAAGGTCCTCAGCATAGCGAGGACCTTCCTTGCAGTTCATAACCGGGAACGCTCATAAGCGAGAGTAACCGGCAAGGTCAGATTTGACCGCTAAAAGCTGCGTTCAACAAGGACGTTCTCAACGCTGCGGCACACTCGTCCGCAGCAGTTGTTTTTGCGAGACTGTCCATGACTCCGTCGAGCACTTGGACGACATGGTCCTGTACCGCACGCTCGGGCAGAGGGATGCGCAGCCGCTCGAACGCCTTGACGCCAAGGGTTCGATTGCGATCCGCCATACCTGGCGAGCAAGCACCCACATCGATGAGCCCAGCCCTCGTGAGCAGGTAGTAACGAACGAATCCAATATTCACCCTGGAGTCGCGTGGCAGATAAAAAAGGAAGCGATTCGATGCTACACATTCAAGATCCTCGGCCACAGTGACGCTTATGGCACCTTCCCATGCCTTGATGTTACTGAGAACAAGAGCATCCTCAAGGAATGTGAAGTAACGCAGCTTGCTTAGTTCAGCACCAGGGGCGGGAGCATATCGAATAGTTCCCTTTCCAAATGATCGAAGTCCAAGAGCCCGATATGGACTGTCTGGGTCAACCTCAATCGAGGTGCGCTCAGCTCGCAAAACTTCAGCGATCGAAACTCTAGGTGTATTATCGCCGGACACCGAGACAAGAAGAGATTCGAAGGCCGCAGCACTGGTTCGACGCATATGATCTCGGAGAATATCAACGCGCCTTAAATTAACGAAGGCGACGTCCAATCGATCAGCAATACGGCACTGCTCATCGAGATCAGGAAGCGGAACTTCGAGATCCATCAAAGCTTGCGGAGCTGTCCGCTTCCGGCGGACCATGGAACCACGCGGGGTAAGCCTTTCCCAAAGCTCTGGCCAAGTCACCAGATATCCGACATATCTGGCATCAGCTTCCAACTCGTTAATGTTGAACACCGGATACTCGGGAGACACATGGCTTCCGTCGAACTCTGACGACACAAGGGCAATGGCGCCCTCCCATGCGTTCAGCTTGCTCATCACGAGCTGACCGGCCTTCAGCGGAGTCAACCGCTGATATGCGGTCTCAAATCCTTGAATATCAGGCCTTTTGATTAGACCACGACCAAAACTGTAAATCCCCGCGATGGGATACTTCCCATCGGGATCAACTTCTGTTGAACCGGACGCCTGAGAGATCGCCACCCCGAGTGGACGCATTGGATAGCGGCTCACTTCGACACCTCAAGCTCCGCTGCGAGCCCTTCGAGAAGACCCAGGATTTCCCGTTCGGTGGCGACAAGGTCGGCGATCAGTTCCTGAGGAGATCGGTGGGCGAGGTCGTCTCCGGTGTCGGGGTTGGTCAGGTCGAGGTTGTAACCACCCGCCATGATGTCGGCGAACGGAACCCGCCAGGCGCGCTCGTTCTCCTCGCGGTTCTCGCGCTCGCGCCCACCCCACCAGGCGATGCACTCGTCGAACTCCTCGTCCCGCATGGGCTTGGTCTTGCTGTAACCCTTGCGCCCGTCGGGGGGGCGATCTCGTAGAACCAGGTCTCATTCGTCGACGAGCTGGTCGCGGTCCCATCCCGCCAGTTTCAGGTCGTGCTCGACGAGCGTCCGCCGGGTTTCGCTCTCATTTGGACTGGGGGATTCATTCGCCACAGCAAATTATTACGCGACAAGCCCGGCAGACGCCGCCGGCTCCACCGGACCGTGACATAACACCAGAGATTCGGTGCGCAGCGGCCGGAACGCGCCTCAGCGGTCGGCCATCCAGGAACCGTGGAAACCGGACGGGACGCGGCGCGGGAGCCGTACCGAGGCGACGAGGTCCAGGCCGGCCGCGTCCAGGACGAGCAGCCGCGAGCCGTCCCCCGAGTGGTCGGTGACGATCGACAGCAGCCAGCCGCCGTCCTCCGTCTCGGCACCGGCCGCGGGCACGAAGATCGCCTCGCCCGGCCTGCCGCCGACCTCCTTGACCTGTCCCACGCCGGTCTCGGTGTCGTACTTGACCACCGCGTCGTCGAAGACCGTGTACAGCAGGCGACCGGCCCGGCCGAGCCGGCCCTCGCTGCCGCTGCAGCGCCGCGCGGCGGACGCCGTTTCCCGGACTTTCCGCAGTTGCCGCCAGCGGCGGGTCGCGGTCCGGGGGTCCCCGAGGTCATACCTCCGCCGGCAGGCGAGCGTGATCCGTGGGGGGTGCGGCATAGCCGGGCAGGCGCAGCACGAGCCGTGCGCCGCGGGGGCTGTCTTCGATGGTGAGGGTGCCGCCGTGGGTTTCGGCGATCTGCCGGGCGATCGGCAGGCCGAGCCCCGTGCCGCCGGTGTCCTTTATGCGGGAGGCCTCCAGGCGGGTGAACCGCTGAAAGACGGCCTCCCGCTGGTCAGGGGCGATGCCCTCGCCGTCGTCGGACACCTTCAGCACCGCCGTATCCGATTCGAGCGTGAGGGTGACCGTGATGGCGGAGTCGGCGTGGCGTTCGGCGTTGTCCAGCAGGTTGTTCAGCAGCCGGGTCAGGCCGATCCGCTCCCCGTTCATCATCACGCCGGGGGTGAGGTGGCGGATCACCGCGACCCGGCGTGGCCGCCGGTCCAGCTCGAATGTCACGAGGCCGGTCAGGTTGACGGGGTCGCGCCGGCCGCTGATGCCGGCGTCCAGCCGGGCGATCTGCAACAGGTCGGTGACCAGGTCCTGAAGCCGTTCCACACTGCTCAGCAGTGCGTTCGCCGTTCGCGGCCAGTTGGCCTCCCGCGGGTACATGAGTGCCTCCTCGATCTGCACGCGCATGGCGGCCAGCGGGCTGCGCAGATCGTGGGAGGCGTCCGAGGCGAACCGCAGCTGCTGTTCGACCGCCGACTGGGCCCGGTCCAGGGTCTTGTTCGCGATCTCGGCGAGGTCGCGCAACTCGTCCTGGTACTTCGGGACCGGCACCCGGTGGCCGAGATCACTCGCGGTGATCTGGGCGAGCTTGCCGCTGATCGCGCCCACCGGCTCCAGGGTCTTGCTCACGGTCCGGTAGGTGCCCACCGTGGTCGCCCCGACCAGCAGGAGCCAGCAGGCGGCGAGCGGGATCAGCAGCTGAGGGCCCACGTACCAGGGAACATCGGCGACGGCCATGTTGAGCCACCACACGCCGCTGGCCTTGTGCAGGGGGTAAGAGATCACGATCTTGCACTGGCCGGGGAACGCACGAAGGTCACACAACCGTGCAACCGCATAAGAGTCGACATCGGGGCGAAGGTTGGTTATCGGCGGCTCGCGCGCCAAGAAGCCCGAGGTGGCGGCGACCAGCGTGCCGGCCGGGTCGAACACCTGAACCGCCTCGTTGGGCGCACCCGACGGCAGCTGCGGGGATACGCCGCTCTGGCGTATCTGCTTGCCCATGTCCACGGCCTGGGCGACGAGTTGTCTCGTCCGATACTCAACGGCGGCCTCCCGTACCGTTACCAGGGCGAACACCGCGACGGCGGTACAGAGCAGCGCCATGACGGCACCGGCCACCACGGTCAAGCGGCCCCTGATGGAGCACCGATGCCACGTGCTCACCGTGATTCTCCCCTCACGACCGGACGCACCCCCTGACGACTTCTTACCGCTCCTGGGGAGACTTACGACCAAAGCCGCGTAAACGTCAGCTGGAACACATGGAATGCCCATTTCATGGCGAAGGAGGCACAGGGACGAGCTGATCATGCTCGCCGCGGACTCGGCAGCCGGGCCCTTCCGCGGGGTTCCACAACCAACCGCATTGATTCGGATATGACTCGACCGCGCCGCACGCGGGTTTCGCGGTGGGCGCGGTCGGGTGAGGGACGTGGTCGCCTTGTGGGCGGCCGTCGGACGCGTGCCCCGGCAGGTCGTGCCGGGCGGCGCGGGGCCGTACCTAGCGGGTGGCGCGGTTGACGGCGGAGATGATGGCCTTGAGAGCGGCGGCGGTGGTGTTGGCGTCGATGCCGACGCCCCAGAGCGCCCGGCCCGCCACCTCGCACTCGATGTAGGAGGCGGCCTTGGCGTCGGTGCCCGCGCTCATCGCGTGCTCGGCGTAGTCCAGGACCCGGACCTGGATCCCGATCCCGGACAGGGCGTCGCAGAAGGCGGAGATCGGGCCGTTGCCGACCCCCTCCACCTCGCGGATCTCACCCTCGACCCGCAGGTCGGCGGCGATCGCGTCCTGGTCGTCGCCCCTGGAGACGGTCCGGTGGGACAGCAGGCCCAGGCGGCCCCAGGGGCCGGCCGGGTTCGGGAGGTACTCGTCGGTGAAGACCTCCCACATCTGCGCCGGGTTCACCTCGCCGCCGAGGGCGTCGGTGCGGGCCTGGACGACACGGGAGAACTCGATCTGCAGGCGGCGCGGCAGGTCCAGATGGTGGTCGGCCTTCATGATGTAGGCGACCCCGCCCTTGCCGGACTGGCTGTTGACCCGGATGACCGCCTCGTAGCTGCGGCCGATGTCCTTGGGATCGATCGGCAGGTACGGCACCGCCCAGGTGAACTCGTCCACCGGCACCCCCGCCGCGGCCGCGTCGCGCTCCAGGTGCTCGAAGCCCTTCTTGATGGCGTCCTGGTGGGAGCCGGAGAAGGCGGTGTAGACGAGCTCGCCGCCCCAGGGGTGGCGCGGGTGGACGGGCAGCTGGTTGCAATACTCGGTTACCCTGCGGATCTCGTCGATGTCGGAGAAGTCGACCTCCGGGTCGACGCCCTGGGAGAACAGGTTCATGCCGAGCGTGACCAGGCAGACGTTGCCGGTGCGCTCGCCGTTGCCGAACAGGCAGCCCTCGATGCGGTCGGCCCCCGCCATGTAGCCCAGCTCGGCGGCGGCCACCGCGGTGCCCCGGTCGTTGTGCGGGTGCAGGGAGAGCACGATCGAGTCGCGGTAGGCCAGGTTGCGGTGCATCCACTCGATCTGGTCGGCGTAGACGTTCGGCGTGGCCATCTCGACCGTGGCGGGCAGGTTGACGATGACCTTGCGCTCCGGGGTCGGCTGCCAGACGTCGTTGACGGCGTTGCAGACCTCCACGGCGTACTCCAGCTCGGTCCCGGTGAAGGACTCCGGCGAGTACTGGAAGTAGATCTCCGTGCCCTCCATCTCAGCGGCCAGCTTCCCGCACAGCTTGGCGCCCTCGACCGCGATCGCGGTGATGCCGTCCCTGTCCTGGCCGAAGACGACCCGGCGCTGCAGCGTCGAGGTGGAGTTGTACAGATGGACGATGGCCCGCCTGGCTCCGCGCAGGGACTCGAAGGTCCGCTCGATCAGCTCGGGCCTGGCCTGGGTGAGGACCTGGATCACCACGTCGTCGGGGATCCGGTCCTCCTCGATGATCCGCCGGACGAAGTCGAAGTCGGTCTGCGACGCGGCGGGGAAACCCACCTCGATCTCCTGGTAACCCGTCCTCACCAGCAGCTCGAACATCTTGAGCTTGCGGTGGGAGTCCATCGGGTCGATCAGTGCCTGGTTTCCGTCACGCAGGTCCACCGCGCACCACCGGGGAGCCCGGTCGATGACCTTGCCCGGCCAGGTACGGTCGTCCAGCCGGATCGGGACGTAGGACTGATAACGCTCAAAAGGCATGGGACTGGGCTGCTGCTGCGGATACATGCAAGGCTCCTCGACGGGGAAGACAGTCGCGGCCGACACGCATGGCTCGCTCCGCGACGAGGGAGCCGGCCTTCTACAGGCCCTCGTCGCGGCAGCTAAGAAGCAGCACGCGCAGCATGCCTAGCACGTTAGCAGACCATCCCGGATACCTGAGCCACGGTCTCACATGGCGAAACGCGGGAGGTCACGGCGCCCGATGGGGCACCGGGGACGGAGACGACCGCCCGCACACCGGCCTCACGCCCCCGCACGGCCTCACGCCGGCCGTTCCGGACCGGGAGTTACAGTGGCGCTACCGCCGACAACAGGGGGACGAAATGAAGGATGACGATATTCTCGCCCACATCCACGAGTTGATCGCCGAGGAGCACGCGCTCCGCGGCCGGCTCTCCTCCGGCGCCATCTCCTCGCACGAGGAGAACAACCGGATCGTCCAGTTGGAGGAGGCCCTCGACCAGGCCTGGGACCTGCTCAGACAGCGCCGGGCGCGCCGGGAGTTCGGGGAGGACCCCAACTCGGCGGCGCCGCGCCCGATCGACGAGGTCGAGGAGTACCGCCAGTAGACCGGAACGGCCCTGACAGCGCCGCTCTAGTCGCTGGAGCGGCCCTGACAGCGCGGATCGACCGGGCCCTGCGGCCGGGTCGGGGCAAGCCAGGAGACCACGCTCTGCTCGACGTACCAGCCGTGCAGGTCCACCCAGGTCCCGGGGACCGCGCCGGGATCCGGGCACAGGACTCGGGAGTGGATCGCACTGTTCTTGACGAAGCTCACCGCGCCCTCACGCTCCAGAATGGTGGACATCTGGTCGTCACTGGAGACCAGGTAGCCCACGAGGACCCGTGACGAGCTGTTCTCGGTCAGCTGCAGGGCCGTCAGGGGGAGAATCGGCGCCTTCATCACGACCACCCCCACCAGGAACGGCGTGAAAATCGCGATCACGATCGCGATGCCGTGGGTGAGGCTCCGGGCCGACGCCTCGGGAACCGGACCGGTCAGCAGGACCGTGGCCCCCGGCGGAAGCGTGAGGAGGATCGCGGTCGCCACGTCACGCGCGGCGAGCGCCGCGCCGATCGCCGGCCACAGCACCGCGTAGGAGAGCACGGCGATCAGCACGGGCAGCCCATAGCACACCACGGCCCGCAGTTCCCGGCGGTCCGGGAACCGGTCTCGGACGAGCAATCCCACCGCGGCCGTCGACAGCATCGCCAGCGTCGGCAGGAAACGCAGTTGCCAGGAGAACACCCCCACCACGACGGCCAGGAGCACCACCCAGCCGGGGAGCCGTTCGGCGGCGCGCACCAGCCAGGAGGAGCGGCGCGCGCTGATCGAGTAGAGGGTGCCGAGCACACGGCCGCCCAGGATGAGGGCGGGCAGGACCCATATCGTCGTCAGGAGAACACCGCTGAGCAGGCCCAGCGGGCTGATGCTCTGCACCAGCAGGAGCAGCGTCTGGGTGTCCTGCCCGCTGGCGTACCAGAGCCGGGTCACCAGCAGGACGAGGGGGAACACCGGGAGCAGCGCGAGCAGCCACTCCTGGTTCCTCGGTGCGGCCTTGACCCGTCCGGTCTCCTTCACCGGGAGAGGCCCTCCCGAACGGGGAAGGTCCGCTCCCACGGCCATCTGCGCACCTCGGGAGGGGGCCCGCACGGCTGCTCCGGCTGAGCCACGCCCATGGGGGGACGCTCATGGGGAGGAACGTCCGGAAACATCGAGCCGATGTGCTTCTCGTAGGCCTTCTCCCACCTCTGGTCATGCGGATCGGCGCAGGACCGGTAGAGCGAGAGGTTGACCAGGGTGCGCAGCGCCTTGTTGGGGCCCACGTTGACCGCCCACATCTCATCCTTGTCCAGTGCGATGTCGTGATACTTGAGTCTCTTGGCGGTCTCCTTCGATTTCAAGGACTCATTGACGAATCCGGCTAGAAGGGCCGCGTCGGTGGTCACCGCGTCGAACTCGTCGTCCTTCAGGCCGGCCACACAGTCACTGAGCAGGTTCTTGCCGGTGACGGTGGCCTTCGTCGCCTTCGCCAACTCCTGCTCGGAGGTGGAGGTGCCGAGCGTGCAGACCTTCATGTCCTTCAGCTGTCCCAGCGAGGTGATGTTCCCCAGATAGCCGGATCTGGTTATCACCGACTGCTCGGTGTAGAGGTAGGGCATGGAGAAGCCGATGGCGGGCTTCTTCTCGCGATCGGGCGTCACGCTGAAGCTGGAGATCACGAGGTCCACCTTGACAGGCTTGCCCTTGCCGTCCGTGGCCATCATGCGCGCCCTGTCCTCGGTCTCGATGGGCAGAAACTCGACCTTGCCGGACGGGAAACCCAGATCCGCGGCGATCATGCGAGCGATGTCGATCTCGAACCCCGTGAAGACGTCGCTGCCGGACCGTTCCCGGTAGGAGATGCCGGGGATGTCGCCCTTCACGCCGATCCGGAGCTTGTCCTTGCCGATCAGCCTGGCCTGCTCCCACAGCTCGGCCTCGGTGGGCGACGCCCTCACCCACAGGACCGACGCGCCGACCACGACCGCGGCCAGAACCAGCGCGATCCACGCGAGGAGCCGGAACCGCCTCATCCGATACGGCCGGGCCCGATCGGCCGTACGAGTGGACTCCGGCGGCGGCCCCGACCGCGATCCGTGGTCCTCGACGGGGGCCGTTGGCTCCTCAGCCGGTGTCTCCGCGTCCACAGGTTCCTCAGCCATGATCCCCCTGAACTCCTGTTTACCCGCAGGCTATGTCGCGATTACCGAAATCGGGCACGCCTTGACCAAGACGAGATAAACCAGCCGCGCCCCGGAGTTCCGGTGACCGTCGTCCGATGCGGCTACCCGGCCCGCCCGCCCCCTCCGCCCATTCACTCCACCCGCCGCCCCGGCCGCTCCGGAGCCCCGAAGAATCACCTTCAATTTACACACATCTTTAATATTATTTCATTCCAGGCGTGCAGATAAAATCCCGATCCACCCGAAATGCGCCACATAAACCACCTCCATACACAAAGGTCAGAACCCCAAAACGCTTCCTTGGAATACCTCATCCAACTCATGGACTCCGCATTTACCCGCCTGTATCTTGAGCGGTGTCCAACGCGTGAAAGCAGAAACCCGGGAGGCGCCAATGGCTCCGCAATGGCCGGCGACCATAACAGACCGGGAAGTGGTCTCCGTCAACAGAACGGACCGCTCGGACGGCTACGACTGGATCGCACACCTGCGCTTCACGTACAGCAACGGCGTGGTGGGAAACTGGAACCTGTCCGGCGGCATATCCCACCGGGGCCGGTTCACCGAGTGGCTGACCACCTTCTCCGTGGACAACGTCCCTCCGACCACCCCGCCGGACCGGCTGGTCAGGGAGATGAGAGTGAAGATCGACTACGGAGAGGAAGGCGACCCGGAAGAGCTCCGCGCGGCCGGCACGCGCTCCGTCCTGCTCGACCAGGCCACGACCTACGCGGACGGTCACACCGACGTCACGACAGGTCAGCCGCTCCTGGTGCAAAAGACACTCCGCGACCTTTCCATCGAGGAGACGATCGCGCAGATCAGCCACCTCATCGAGAAGGCCGGCAGCCGCCCTCAGCAGTAGCCTGGAAGGAGGGAAAGTGCCGTCACCTGTTTTCCGGGAATCGGCGCCCGCGCGGCGCCTCAGTCGTAGAAGCCCAGGCGGCGCAGCTGCTTGGGATCGCGCTGCCAGTCCTTGGCGACGCTGATCCGCAGGTCGAGATAGACCCGGGTGCCGAGCAGCGCCTCGATCTGCCGGCGGGCCTGACTGCCGACCTCTTTGAGCCTGGCGCCCTTGTGCCCGATGACGATGGCCTTCTGCGAGGGACGCTCGACGAACATGTGGGCGTAGATGTCGAGCAGGCCGTCACGGCCCTCACGGGGCAGCATCTCGTCGACGACGACCGCGATCGAGTGCGGCAACTCGTCCCTGACCCCCTCCAGGGCGGCCTCACGGATCAGCTCGCCCACCAGCACCTGCTCGGGCTCGTCGGTGAGCCGGCCGCCCTCGTACAGCGGCGGACTCTCCGGGAGCCGGTCGATCAGCACCTCGGCCAGGACGTCGAGCTGCTCCCCCGACTGCGCCGAGACCGGGACGATCTCCGCGAAATCAGCGAGCCGGGAGACCGCCAGGAGCTGCGCGGCGATCTGCTCGCGGGTCGCCAGGTCGCACTTGGTCACCACGGCGACGACCGGGGTCTTCCTGATCGCGGCAAGTTTCTCGGCGATGAACCGGTCGCCCTTGCCGACGGGCTCGTTGGCGGGCAGGCAGAAGCCGATCACATCGACCTCGGTGAGGGTGGACAGCACCAGGCTGTCCAGCCGCTCGCCCAGCAGGGTGCGGGGCCGGTGCAGGCCGGGGGTGTCCACGATCACGAGTTGGGCGTCCGGACGGTGCACGATGCCTCTGATCGCCCGGCGGGTCGTCTGGGGCTTGGACGAGGTGATGGCCACCTTCGTGCCGACCAACGCGTTCATCAGCGTGGATTTGCCGACGTTGGGCCTACCGACGAAGCAGGCGAAACCGGCATGGAAATCTGTAGCTGAGGAACTCACGTCAACCATTGTCCCCGATGCCGGACTCAGCTCTGACGCAACGTCCCGTCGGGACCGGCCACGAGCGGCGTCCGCCCGCCCAGATCCCGGACCGCCTGCGCGTCCGCCGGAGTCGGCCCGTCCCCCTCGGTGACCAGCGCGGCCGCCTCCAGGGACTCGGCTCCACTGGACACGGCCATCGCCACGGCCACCTGCAGCGCCGACAGCGTCAGCGACGGCAGCGCCACGTTGGTCGCCACGTAGGTCCGGCCGGTCTCGTCACGCACGGCCGCCCCCTCGGCGGCGCCGTTTCGGGCACGGGCTGAACGGGCCAGCACGATGATCTTGTTGTCCTCGGGGTCGAGGGTCGCGTCACTCACGGCACAAGGGTATTCAGCTCACCGGACCCGGCGCGACCAGGCCCGCCCCGCCGCCTGGGCCGCCTCCGCGCCGATCCGCCCCGACGACCGGCACGGGCCTGTTCCACCGCCGCGGGCGGACGGCGCGGATGTCTTGCGGCCTGCGGTCAGGCGGCTGCTCGGTCGAGCAGGAACCGCGCGAGCCGCCCGGTGCGCTCGGCGTCGACCCGGGCGACCCCGGTGTGCACCAGGGAGACCAGGGTGTGCCCGGTGAGGGCGAAGACAAGGTGCATCTCGTACGGATATCCGTTCAGCCGACCGCGCAGCCGCCTGCCCTGAACGTCTCCGCCGACGGCGCCCAGCTTCAGGCCGGACACCTTGAAGGAGGTGCCTCTGCCCGCCGTGGAGCTCTTCGCGACCCGGCAGGTGCTCAGCGCCTTGGTGAGCTCGGCGAAGTGGAGTCGCGCGTCCTCGCCGGCGTAGGAGGCCAGGCTGACCCCGGCCAGCTCGCCCAGCCGGTCGCCCGGGTAGGTCACGGCCACCCGCGCCTCCGGCTCCCGCAGGGGCGGGTGGCCGCCGGCGGTGTCGAGGATCAGCCGGCAGTGGCGGTTGGACGCCTGGAACGGGGGTGCCCAGCCGTCACGCGGCTTGGCCGAGAACCCGTCCGGCAGCCTCGACGCCTCCTCCCGCAGCATTCCCCGCAGCCGCGTCAGCTCCGCGCGGGCGTCCCTGTCGGGGAGACCGTCCGCCGCCCCGCCACCGCACCCCGCCGCGCCTCCGGCCAGAACCCCGCAGACGGCAGCGGCAATGACCACTCGAATCCCCCGCGTCATGAATCTTCCCCCGATGTCACATGCGAGGCGTCTTGTCCCCTTGTCCCCGCCGATCCCCTTTCTTCCCCATCGGCAAAAACGGCAATCATCAAGAAACGCCTAAGGGTGCCCTCAACCGCCTTATGTGGCCGAGAACACCCTTCAGCGAGAGACGCGGGCCGTCTGTCGGCGGCCTCGCGCGCTCTTTCCCGAGGGGCTGTCCTCGCGCCGCGAACCCCTCCCGGCGCCGGGGACCTCCCCGACGGCACCCGCGCAACCAGGCGCCGCGACAGGAGGATGACGCGTGCCGCTTGCAGAACGCTTGCGGACCGCTTGGGGTGCCGCCCACCGTGGACACCGGCGCGAACGAGGCCGGCCGCGGGGACCCGGTGGAGAACCGACCAAGACGTGTGGAGACGGGATCGCGGAGAGGGCGGTGCCGTGGAGGGGACGTCAGTCCTGGTCCGCGGCGGTGGTGACCGAGTCGGGCTCGGCGGAGACGGTCCTGCGGACGAGAACCGTGCCGATCCGGTTACGGCGCCCGGCGAGGCTCTCCGCGGTCAGGCTGAGCCCCTCCACCACCGCGTGGGAGCCGGCGATCGGCACCCGGCCCAGCGCGTGGGCCAGCAGCCCGCCCACGGTCTCGACGTCGTCCACCTCAAGCTCGATGTCGAACAGGTCCTCCAGATCGTCCACGGGCAGTCTGGCGGTCACCCGGACCGAGCCGTCGTCCAGCGGCTCCACCCGGGGAGCCTCCTGGTCGTACTCGTCGGTGATCTCGCCCACGATCTCCTCAAGGATGTCCTCGATGGTGACCAGGCCCGCCGTCCCGCCGTACTCGTCGATGACGATGGCCTGGTGGATCCGCCGGGCCTGCATCTCACGCAGGAGCTGGTCGATCGGCTTGCTCTCCGGCACGTAGGTGGCCGGACGCATGATCGTCTCGACCTGCTCGGCGCCGCTGCCGCCGCCCGTCTCCTGCACCCGGCGCACGATGTCCTTGAGATAGGCGATGCCGATGACGTCGTCCTCGTTCTCGCCGACCACGGGAATCCGGGAGAAGCCGCTGCGCAGGGCGAGCGACAGGGCCTGGTTCAGAGTCTTGCCGCGTTCGATGAACACCATGTCGGTGCGGGGCACCATGACCTCGCGGACCAGGGTGTCGCCGAGCTCGAAGACCGAGTGGATCATCTCCCGCTCGTCCGGCTCGATGACCCTGCGCTCCTCGGCCAGGTCGACCAGGTCGCGCAGTTCGGCCTCGGAGGTGAACGGCCCCTCCCTGAAGCCCTTGCCGGGGGTCACCGCGTTGCCGAGCAGGATGAGCAGCTTGGGCAGGGGACCGAAGATCCTGGTGAGGCCGTACACCAGGGGGGCGCTGGCGAGCGCGATCGCTTCGGCGTGCTGGCGGCCCAGCGTGCGGGGGGAGACCCCGACGATCACGTAACTGATCACGATCATGACAGCCGCCGCGGCGGCGTAGGCCCCGCCCTGGTCGCCGACCCAGTCGATGAAGAGCAGGGTGGCGATCACCGTGGCGACCAGCTCGCAGCTCAGCCTGAGCAGGAGCAGCAGGTTGAGGTAGCGCGGCGGGTCGGCGACGATCGCCTGCAGGCGCACCGCCCCCCTGCGCCCGTCGCGGACGAACTCCTCGGCCCGTACCCGCGATATGCGGGTCAGGGCCGTCTCCGCACTGGCTATCAGGCCGCCGACCACAACGAGGACGACGGCCGAGAACAACCACCCGTTGGCGAGGTTCACCGCTGGGGGCGCACCTCCCGCCACGTTTCCAGGAGCTCGCCCTGCAGACCGAACATCTCCTTGTGCTCCTCGGGCTCGGCGTGGTCGTAGCCGAGCAGGTGGAGGATGCCGTGCGTGCACAGCAGCTCCAGCTCCGCCTCGGTGCTGTGTCCCGCCTCGGCCGCCTGCCTGGCGGCCACCTGCGGACAGAGCACCACATCGCCCAGGAGCGCCGGATCGGTGGGGGCGTCGCCCTCCTGCCGGGCACCGCTGCCGGGGCCGGGACGCAGTTCGTCCATCGGGAAGGCGAGCACGTCGGTCGGGCCGGGCTCCCCCATCCACTGCTCGTGCAGCACCGACATGGCCTGCTCGTCCACCACCAGGATGGACAGCTCGGCGAGCGGGTTGATGTCCATCCGCTCCAGCACGTGCCCGGCCAGCGAGACGATGATCCCCTCGTCGATCTCGACGCCGGACTCGTTGTTGACCTCGACGCTCATCGGTCGCTCACCGTTCTTCCCCGGGGCCGCTTGACCATGCCCTTGATCGGCTGCGGCTCGCTCCGCCGCAGCGTCTCGTCATAGCGCCCATAGGCATCCACGATGTCGCTGACCAGCTTGTGCCGTACCACGTCGGCGCTGGTCAGCCGGCTGAAGTGAATGTCGGGGATGCCGTCGAGGATCTCCTGAACGACCTTCAGGCCGCTCTGCGTGCCTCCGGGCAGGTCGACCTGGGTCACGTCACCGGTGACAACGATCTTCGAGTTGAACCCCAGTCGCGTCAGGAACATTTTCATCTGCTCCGGCGAGGTGTTCTGCGCCTCGTCCAGGATGATGTAGGCGTCGTTGAGCGTACGGCCGCGCATGTAGGCCAGAGGGGCGACCTCGATCGTGCCCGCGGCCATCAGCCGGGGGATGGAGTCGGGGTCGAGCATGTCGTGCAGCGCGTCGTAGAGCGGGCGCAGGTAGGGGTCGATCTTCTCGTAGAGGGTGCCGGGCAGGAAGCCGAGCCGTTCGCCGGCCTCGACCGCCGGGCGGGTGAGGATGATCCGGTTGACCTTCTTCTCCTGTAGCGCCCTGACGGCCTTGGCCATCGCCAGGTAGGTCTTGCCGGTGCCGGCCGGGCCGATACCGAAGACGATGGTGTGCCGGTCGATCGCGTCGACGTAGCGCTTCTGGTTCACGGTCTTCGGGCGGATCGTCCGGCCCCGTGAGGAGATGATGTCGAGGGAGAGCACCTCGGCGGGGCGGTCGGAGGTCATCCGCAGCATCGCGATGCTGCGTTCCACAGCGTCCGTGCTGAGCTCCGCCCCTCCCCGGACGAGCTCGGACAGCTCCTCGAAGAGGCGCACCAGGGTGCTGCTCTCCTCCGGGCTGCCGGTGATGGTGATCTCGTTGCCCCGGACGTGAACGTCGGCGCGGAAGGCGGCCTCGATGACCCGCAACAGCTCGTCACCTGAGCCCAGCAGGCTCACCATCGAATGCTCGTCCGGAATCACCACCTTTGCCTGGGTCCGACTGGGGCCCTTCGACCTAGGCTGGGGGGCTCTGCTGGAATCGTTTGTCTCGGACATGGGCGGGCCTTACGGCCTGTTCGCCTCCAGATATCGGCGTGTCACTTCCACGCCATCGTATCCGTGATCGGCGCGATCGCGCCTGCCGGTTTTACCCGGGCGGCCAGGCCATGCCGCGCCCGCCGAGCACGTGTCCGTGCACGTGGAAGACGGTCTGACCCGCTTCGGGGCCGGTGTTGAAAACCACCCGGTAACCCGAGCCCGCGATGCCCTCCTGCTCCGCGACCGCGTGCGCCGCCTTGAACACGTCGTCGGCGAGCCCGTCGTCGGCCTCGGCCAGCGCCGCCGCGTCCGGGTAGTGCTCCTTGGGGATCACCAGCACGTGGGTCGGCGCCTGGGGATTGACGTCCCGGAAGGCCAGGGTGCGGTCGGTCTCATGGACGATCTTCGCGGGGATCTCCCCGGCTGCGATCCTGCAGAACAGGCAGTCGGCTTCGCTCACCATGCAGGCACCCTATCCCTTGGTGACGTTGTCAATCGGTGATGGTTCATCGTCGGCAAAGAAAGATCCACCCGGATAAGGTGGGTATGTAAAACTTCAACAACGACAGACCATGCGATTAGCGCGATATGGCTGCCTGGCGAGGACACGACTGGGTCATGCCCCCTAATGAACCGGAAGAGCGTAAACCCTCTGGGAAGGCCGAGCGTCCTACTGATGTGACCACCGAGACCCTCGTGGCCGACAGGTCGCTCGGGGCGGTGCCCGTCGGGTGGGATGCCGACATGGCCGTTACCGCGCTCTACAGCGCGCACTATCGGTCTCTTGTGCGTCTCGCAGTGTTGCTCGTCCGCGATATCGCAACCGCGGAGGAGGTCGTGCAGGACGCGTTCGTCGCCATCCATGGCGCCTGGCGTCGACTGCGCGACACCGACAAGGCACTCGCCTACCTGCGCCAATCGGTCGTCAACCGATCGCGCTCGGTGCTTCGGCATCGAGCGGTCGTGGAGAAGTACGCCCCCAAGGGACTGCCCGACGCGCCCAGCGCCGAGAACGGCGCGATCGGCGAGCTGGAACGGTCGGCCGTCATCGAGGCGCTTCGCGGCCTGCCCGCGCGACAGCGCGAGGCACTGGTTCTGCGCTATTACGGCGACCTGTCCGAGGCGCAGATCGCCCATGCCATGGGCATCAGCAAGGGTGCGGTCAAGAGTCACACGGCTCGTGGCATGGCCGCCCTACGAACCTCACTGGAGCAACTGTCATGACCGACTCTCCCGATGATGAGTACGGCGAGCTGCTCCGCCGTGCCCTGAACGCGGAGGCGAACTCGGTCGTTCCCTCCCCCGACGGGCTGGAGATCATCCGCACTCGGATAGAGAGGCGGGGGCTCCGCGGGCTGATGTGGTGGCGCGCCGGGGCCTCGGTCGCCGGGGCCGTCCTCGTCGCGGCCACCGTCGTCATGGTGGTCCCGCAACTGCGTGAGCAGGTGACCGAGCAGGTCACGAGCGGCGAGGTCAACTTCACCGAGTCGACCTCGCCGGAGATGTCGGCCACCTCGCGCCCACCCGTGGAAAGAGATCAGCGGCCTCTGCCCGTCATCAGGCCGGGCGTCACGTCGCCGTCGATCGGCCCGTCCAAGACCTCGGCCCCGAGCCCAACGGCGACCCCGAGGCCCTCCAGGACCCCGAAGCCCACGCCGTCGCCCACCTGCCCCACCACGCCGGCCACCACGGTCGAGCCGGAGGGACTGCCCAAGGAGTGCAAGGAGACGGAGACGCCGACTCCGACGCCCGCGGAGCCCGGTGGTCCCTCCGACCCCCCGTGCGCGGTCGGCGAGTGCCCGCCGCCGGTGGACAACCGGCAGCCCCTGCTGCCGACGGCGGCGGCGACCCCGACCCCCAGCGGGCGCTAGCCCGTCACCAGCGACCGGTGCGCGCCTGAAGCACCGCCGCCGCGGCGACCCCCGCCGTCGAGGTGCGCAGCACCGTCGGCCCGAGCAGCGCCGGTACGGCTCCCGCCTCGCGGAACGCGGTGATCTCCTCCTCGGCGACACCTCCCTCCGGCCCGACCACCACCACGATGTCGCCGCCGGTCGGCAGATCCAGGGTGGACAGGGGGGAGGCGGCCTCCTCGTGCAGCACCAGGCCGAGCGCGGCCGACGCCAGCAGGGCGGCGACACCGGAGGTGGCGGCGGGCTCGGTCACCTCGGGCAGGTGGAAACGGCGGGACTGCTTGCCCGCCTCCCGCGCCGTGGATCGCCAGCGGGCCAGTGACCTGGCCGCCCGGTCGCCCTTCCACCGGGTGACGGACCGGCCCGCGGCCCAGGGCACGATCACGTCGACGCCGGTCTCGGTCATCATCTCCACGGCCAGCTCGCCCCGGTCGCCCTTGGGCAGCCCCTGCACCACGACCAGTCGCGGGCTCGGCGGGGGCACGTCGTAGCGGCGCAGCACCTCGACACGGAGCGAGTCCCTGCCCACGTCGCGGACCACGCACTCGGCGACGGCGCCCGCGCCGTCGGTGAGGTCGAGCCGCTCCCCCGCGCGCAGCCGCCGTACCGCCGCCGCGTGGTGTCCCTCGGGGCCGCCGAGGGTGAACTCCGGTCGCGCCAGGTCGGCGGCCTCGGCCAGGAAGACCGGGACGGTCATCGGCCGGCGGCCCGCCGGGCGGCCCCAATGACCCGGACGACCCGCTGAGCGGCCCGCTCAGCGGCCATTGAAGGCGTCCCTGAGCCGGGAGAAGAGGCTCTGCTGCCCCGGGGCGAACTTGCCGGGCGGGCGCTCCTCGCCGCGGAGCTTGGCGAGCTCGCGCAGGAGCTCCTCCTGGGCGGGGTCCAGACGGTTGGGCGTCTCCACACTGACGTGTATCAACAGGTCTCCCCGGCCGGTCCCGTTGAGACGCTGGACGCCCCGGCCGTACAGCGGGATGGTCTGCCCGGACTGGGTGCCCGGCCGGACGTCCAGCTCCTCGGCGCCGTCGAGCGTCTCCATGGTCAGGATCGTGCCGAGGGCCGCCGCGCTCATCGGGATCTGCACGGTGCAGTGCAGGTCGTCGCCGCGGCGCTCGAAGGTGTCGTGCGGACGCTCGACGATCTCCAGGAACAGGTCGCCGGGCGGCCCTCCGCCGGGGCCGATCTCGCCTTCGCCGGCGAGCTGGATGTGGGTGCCGTCCTCCACCCCGGCGGGGATGCGGACCTTGATGGTCCGCCGGGTGCGGACCCGGCCGTCGCCGGAGCACTCCTGGCAGGGGTGACGGATGATCGAACCGAACCCGCCGCACTGGGGACAGGGGCGGGACGTCATGACCTGGCCGAGGAAGGACCGCGTGACCTGGGAGACCTCACCTCGTCCGTGGCAGACGTCACAGGTGTCGGGGTGGGTGCCGGAGGCCGCGCCGGAGCCGGTGCAGACCTCGCAGAGCACGGCGGTGTCGACGACCAGCTCACGGGTGGTGCCGAAGGCCGACTCCCGCAGGTCGAGCTCCACCCGGATGGTGGCGTTGCGGCCGCGGCGGGCGCGCGAACGTGGGCCTCGGCCCCCTCCTCCACCGCCGCCGGCCGCGCCGAAGAAGGCGTCCATGATGTCGCTGAACGGGAAACCCGCGCCGAACCCCCCGGCGCCCGCACCGCCACCGGCGGCGAACGGATCGGCTCCCATGTCGTACATCTGGCGCTTGCCGGGGTCGGACAGCACCTCGTACGCCTGCGTGATGTCCTTGAACCGCTCCTGAGTCTCAGGGTCGGGGTTCACATCGGGATGCAGTTCCCTGGCCAGGCGGCGGTAAGCCTTCTTGATCTCTTCCGCACTGGCATCGCGGCGCACCCCGAGGGTGCCGTAGTAGTCACTCTTAGCCACTTAGTTGACCTCTTAGGATGCAGCCAGGATCTGGCTGACGTAGCGTGCCACCGCGCGCACCGCGCCCATCGTGACCGGGTAGTCCATTCGCGTCGGCCCCAGCACACCGAGCCGGGCCAGTTGCTTGTCCCCCGAACCGTATCCGGCGACGACGATGGATGTGCCCTGAAGCCCGGTGTAGGGGTTCTCCGAGCCGATCCGCACCGTCAGCGCCGAAAGATCCGAGGTCTCGCCGAGCAGGCGCATGAGCACCACCTGCTCCTCCAGGGCCTCCAGCACATCGCGCAGGCCGACGGTGAAGTCGGCTCCCGCGAGGTTGGCGGCCCCGGCAAAAACGATCTTCTCATCGTGCCGGTCCACAAGAGACTCCAGCAGCACCGACAGGATCGTGGCCGCGAGCGGCCGGTCCTCCGCCGGAAGCCGCTCGGGCAGGTCCGCGACCATGTCGGGAACCCCCGCCAGACCGCAGCCGTCCAGACAGGCGTTGAGGGTCGCGCGCAGGTGGGCCACGCGGTTCTCGTCGACGACGTCGGGAAGCTCGACCACGCGCTGCTCGACCCGCCCGGTGTTGGTGATGAGCACGAACATCAGCCGGCGCTCGCTCAGCGGGACCAGCTCGACGTGCCGCACCTTGGAGTTGGTCATCGTGGGGTATTGGACCACGGCGACCTGGCGGGTCAGCTGGGCCAGCAGCCGGACCGTGCGCATCACGACGTCGTCGATGTCGACCGCGCCCGCGAGGAAGGTCTCGATGGCCCTTCTCTCCGGGGCGGACAATGGCTTGACCTGCGAGAGCCGGTCGACGAAGAGCCGATAGCCCTTGTCGGTCGGCACCCGGCCCGCACTGGTGTGGGGCTGGGCGATGTAGCCCTGCTCCTCCAGCACCGCCATGTCGTTGCGGATGGTCGCCGGCGACACACCCAGGCTGTGACGGTCCGCGAGGGCCTTGGAACCCACCGGCTCGTTGGTGGACACGTAGTCCTCGACGATGGCCCGAAGGACCGCCAGTTTACGGTCGTCGACCAACGTGCTCACCTCCCTACCTGCGTTCGGACGGGAAAACGTCAGGTCTGGCACTCTGTGTTCCCGAGTGCCAAGTGTACGGCTCCCGTCCTCGGGGTGCGATAACACGGCAGCACGATGATGGGGCCAAGTCGTTATCAAGTCACCTGCTATCGCTATCCAACCGGTAAGCCCCACAATTTGATATATGTCCCATGATTTCGGATCCCCCTCGGGCGACGCCGGTTCGGGCCCGCCCGGATACGGCGCCCCCCAGCAGCCCTACGGCCAGCCGCACCAGCAGCAGTACCAGGGCGGCCCCCCCTACGGTTATCCACCCCCCGGATACGGCGCCCCCCAGGGGCCTCCGCCGAAGCCGAAGGTCAAGCCCGGCATCGGCTGGATCGTCGGCGCCTGGCTCGTCTTCGTGCTCAGCGTGATCGTCGGTGTGGCCGGCTTCGCCGGCGGCGTCTTCAGCGCGGTCACCGACGCCGCGCCCACCAGCTCGTTCGGCCCCGGCGAGAACGTGACGGTCACGCTGAACCCGGCGGACAGACCCGCCATCTACGTCTCCGCCGACAAGGGCACCAAGTTCGAGTGCCAGATCCAAGGTGCCCCCGGAACGGTCCGGCTTCAGCAGCCGGGCACGCAGCAGACCGTCACCAACGACGGCGTGCTGTGGGAGCTGGCGCTGCGGGTGGGGGTGGACAAGGCCGGCGACTACCAGCTCACCTGCACCGCCTCCGAGGGGTCGGCCGCCACGTTCGGCGTGGGCAAGGAGATCGCCGCCGACTCGGTGGTGGGCGGCGCGATCGCGCTGATCGCGGTGCCGGGCACGGGTTTCCTGCTGGCCGTTCTCGTGACGATCATCGTGCTGGTCAAGCGGAGCGGCGCGCGCAAGCGCCAGGCGGCCGCGGCCGGCCCGTGGGGGCAGCAGGGACCGTACGGCAGGTGATGATTTGCTACCGTCCACTTGATCCCCGACAGGAGAGGGTGGGCGGTCGGTGATGTACGAGCGTGACGTTCTGGCGGGAAGCAGCCGGCGTCCCCTGAAGGGAAGTGTCCCGGAGGTTCCCGCGGATCCGGACCTGGTCGTGGAGGACGCGGAAGGGGGCTTCTGCGGCGCCGTGGTGGCCTGCGACAAGGAGGCCGTCACACTTGAGGACCGATTCGGGCGACGGCGGGTGTTCCCCCTGGAGAGCGCCGCCTTCCTGCTGGAGGGCAAGGTCGTGACACTGGTACGGCCCGCCGCCGCGCCGCGGGGACCGAGGCGGAGCGCCTCGGGCTCCATCGTGGTCGAGGGCCTGCGGGCCCGGGTGGCCAGGGAGAGCCGGATCTACGTGGAGGGCGTGCACGACGCCGCGCTCGTGGAGAGGGTCTGGGGCCACGACCTGCGGGTCGAGGGCGTGGTCGTCGAGTATCTGGAGGGCGTCGACCACCTGCCCTCGATCGTCGAGGAGTTCGAGCCCGGCCCGGACCGCCGCCTGGGCGTGCTCGTCGACCATCTGGTCCCCGGCTCGAAGGAGAGCAGGATCGCCGCCAGGGTCTCCTCCCCGCACGTACTGATCGTCGGACACCCGTTCGTGGACGTCTGGCAGGCGGTCAAGCCGTCGGCGCTCGGCATCCCCGCCTGGCCGGCGGTGCCGCGCTGCGTCCCCTGGAAGGAGGGCGTCATCGCCGCCCTGGGCTGGGGGGTGGACCCCGGTGACGCGTGGCGCCGCGTTCTCGGATCGGTCACCTCATACGCGGATCTGGAGCCGGAGCTGCTCGGCCCGGTCGAGGAGTTGATCGACTTCGTGACCGTTCCCGGTCGGGACGGCTGATCCCACCCCCGTCGCGAGGGGCCGTGAGCGACGGCTCCGGCCACCCGGCCTCACGTCAGGTCACGCACCAGCCCGTCGGCCAGGAGACGGCCGCGCAACGTCAGGACCGCGCGGCCCGCCTTGAACGGCTCCACCTCCAGCAACCCCTCGGCCAGTGCCCGGGCGACCACCGACGGACGCTCGATCTCCTTCAGCGGATATCCGCCGGCGAGCCTGAGCTCCAGCATCAGCCGTTCCACCGCCCGGTCCCGCGAGGTCAGCACCTCGCGCGCGTGCGCGGGCGAGACGCCGGAGGCGAGGCGACGGGCGTAGGCCGCCGGATGTTTGACGTTCCACCACCGGGTGCCGCCGACGTGGCTGTGCGCGCCGGGGCCGACACCCCACCAGTCGCCGCCGGTCCAGTAGAGCAGGTTGTGCCGGCAGCGCCCGGCCTCCGAGGTCGCCCAGTTGGACACCTCGTACCACGCGAACCCGGCCTCGGCCAGCATGGCGTCGGCGATGAGATAGCGGTCGGCGGCCACGTCGTCGTCGGGCATCGGCAGCTCGCCACGCCGGATCCTGGCC
Source organism: Streptosporangium sp. NPDC006007 (assembly GCF_040614315.1). Classification (NCBI taxonomy): domain Bacteria; kingdom Bacillati; phylum Actinomycetota; class Actinomycetes; order Streptosporangiales; family Streptosporangiaceae; genus Streptosporangium; species Streptosporangium sp. NPDC006007. Next base: position 190,358 of record NZ_JBEXUG010000005.1, read on the forward strand.
GCCAGCCTGGTGCCGTCCTCCACGATCAGAGAGTAGGCCGACACGTGGTCGGGCCCCGCCTCGACGGCGGCGGCCAGCGAGGCGCGCCAGTCGTCGTCACTTTCCCCCGGCGTGCTGTAGATCAGGTCCAGATTGACGTGGTCGAACCCGGCCTCCCGTGCCTCCCGCACGGCACGCGCGGGGCGCCCGGGGGTGTGCCCGCGCTCCAGCACCCGCAGCACGTGCTCGCGGGCGCTCTGCATGCCGAAGCTCATCCGGGTGAACCCCCCGGCGCGCAGCTCCTCCAGATATGCCCGGTCCACCGACTCCGGATTGGCCTCGGTGGTCACCTCGGCCCCGGGAGCGAGGCCGAACTCCCGCTCGATCACGCCCAGGATCCGGACCAGGTCGGCCGCGGGCAGCAGGGTCGGGGTGCCGCCGCCGAAGAACACGGTCTCGACCGGGAGATCCGCCTCGCCGAGGTTGGCCCGCGCCCGGCGTACCTCGTCGGCCGCGGTGTCGGCGTAGTCCCGGTGCGAGGCGCCGGGGCCGAGCTCGGAGGCCGTGTAGGTGTTGAAGTCGCAGTAGCCGCAGCGGGTCACGCAGAAGGGCACGTGGACGTAGAAGCCGAAGGGCCGCTCCCCCAGCCCGTGGAGCGCGCTGTCGGGGAGGCTGCCTGAGGCCGGTACGGGATCGCCGTCGGGAAGTGTGGATGGCACGACACCAAGTCTGCCGCTCCGCCCGCGGTGCCCCGCACAGCGGGCACGCCCGTGCGAGAGCGTATCGGACACCTCAGGGCCGGACAGATCGAACCTGGACTCCAACTTGACGTGCGGTTCCGGTCACCCTCGGGGGGAAAGTGGTACACGCTGTGTGGTTGATCTTTCCGGCATATCGCTATGCGTCCCCCTTCGGAGAGCCGATGAGCCATGCAGCCCCCACCGGCGGCGACCGGGCCACACCACCCCTGCAGAACGCCACCCGCTACCTGTCCGCGGGTGCCTACCTCGACGACCACTTCCGCGACGGCGTACTGAACGAACTGCTGAGCGACCCCTACCGTGCCGTCGCCCCGTCCTACGGCGGGTTCGACCTGACCCCCGTGCTGTCGCACTGCCTGCGGGCCCAGCGGATGGCCCTGATCCGCGACGCTCTGATCACCGTGTCGATGTTCGTCCTCTACCTCGCCGGCGGGCTCTGGATGCTCTCCCTGTTCCCGCTGGCGCTGCTGTCCCTTCCCCGCGTCCGGCGGGGGCCGCTGATCTGGCGGGTGCTGCTGACCCTCTGGGCCCTGGTCAACCTCACGGGGCTCCTCCTCTCCCTGGTCTGGGTGAGCATCCTCTCCCTGCTCAACCCGGCATCGGCCTTCAACCTGGAGACGGACGCGTCGCCGTCCGTGACACAGCTCGCGGGGAGCCTCCTGTTCGTCCTGCTGATCACGCTCGCCCCCCTGGCCATCGCGGTCGGCTACCGGATCCAGCGCTACCTGGCGCTGACCGCCGAACTGCGCCCCGGCGCCCCCGCCGGAGCCGGCGTGGACACGGGCCGGCAGCGCAGCCGCATGGCCTATCTCGATCAGGCGCAGTGGGGCAACATCACGCTCTTCGGCACCGACAACCCGTTCATCGGCGCGGGCCCCGTGCGGCGCTCATGGTCGATCGTGGCGGAGATGGACCGGCTGACGCACTCCGACAACGCCCCGTCGGCCTCGCCCCGCCCATACGTGCAGATCGACCCGGCGGACCTGCACTCCTTCGTCAGGCGGCGGCTGCTGGAGATGCGCGACGCGGTCAACGCCGCTCCAGAGCGGATCACCCAGATGTACGTCGGCGACCACCTCACCGCCCGGGGCACGTTCACCCGGCTCGACTGGCCCGACTCGGGTGCCCCACGCCGCTGGGAGGGGCAGAGCCATCCGCTGATCAACACCGCGAACGGCCGGCCGCACTTCGCCGCCCCGCCGGAGGTGATCAGCGACGCGACCCGGCAGCCGCAGGGCAGCCTGAAGTACTACCAGCGCGTCACCGTCGGCACCGACGGTCAGGAGATGATCGGCTCCAACGGCCTCCTCCTCGCCCCCGGCGAGGACAGGGAGATCGTGATCTCCGCCTTCATCCATCTCGCGGTCGAGGGGCGGATGCTCTACACGCAGTTCGTGCTGACCGTGCTGCCGCCGATCCTCCGTGAGTACCACATCGTCGACGAACTGCCCAACCTGACCAGGCCGGCGCTCGCCTGGCGGGCGGTCAGCCGCGGCAAACTGGACCTGGTCGCCGACACCCTCTTCGCACCGTTACGGCTCATCCGCGCCGGGGTACGGGCGGTCCGGTGGCAGCGGGAGACGCGAAACCCCGCCGAATTCCCCGTCTACCCCTTCGGCGCGCGGGAGAGCGTGCGGGAGCTGGGATCCGCCTACAGCCAGGGAGGGTTCATCCAGCGACTCGACACCGACAAGTACACCAAGCTCATCGAACGGCGGCTCACCGAGGCGGTCCTCGACTACCTGGAGTCCAAGAAGATCGACACCCGCGAATACCGGGCGCAGGCCACGAACCTCATCAACAACGGTGCCCTGATCACCGGCGGCACCTTCAACGGCCCGGTCGCCGCCGGGCCCGGAGCGAACGCGACCCAGCACGGAGGAGACAAGTGACCCAGGACAACAGCGGTTTCCACATCACCGGCGGCACCTTCAACGGCCCGATGGCCGCCGGAGCCGGCGCCCAGGCCGTGCAGCACACCGGCGCCGCCACGAGCGGGGACCGCACCACCGAACTGCTCGCCCTCATCCGCGACCTGGTACGGCGGCACGCCGCCGAACTCGGCGACACCCGGCCGGTGCTCAGGGACGCCGACCAGGTCGAGGCCGAACTCCAGGAGGAGAATCCCGACCAGGACCACCTGTCCGGCTCCCTGGCCAGGATGGCGGCCCGGGTCGCCCCGGTCACCGCCATCGCCGAGGCGGTGGCGGCACTCGCCGCCCTGGTGTCATAGGGACCGCCACGGTGACCACAGGGGGGGACGCCCGCGGTCACCGTATTAGATCTCGTGTTCGGCGCGCCGGGGCAGACCGTACCGCTCGGCGAGCGGGTTCCACAGCTCCAGGAAGCCCCGCTTGGCGTCGGTGGCCCTCCCGGAGTGCGACAGGCCGTTCCGGTAGTCCTGGTCATCGCTCCAGTCGGCACGGCAGTCGCCGTCCTGGCGGATCGCCCACCTGAGGAACGCCTCGTCGGCGTCGCGTGAGGCGGTGAGGGCCGTGGCCAGTTCCTCCTTGACCTCGGCCCCGCCGTCCAGCGCGTCGACGGCAAGCGCCTGAAGCTGGGTGACCTGCTCGCGCCTGGCCTCGGTGACCCGGCGGACCGCCGCGAGCCCGTCGGCGGTGCCGGAGCACGACCGCAGCCTGTTAAGGGCGGGGCCGAGACCCGACCTGCTCCCGCCGCTGTCGGTGAGCAGGGAGTCGAGTGCCCCGGCCTGCAGCCGGTCGGCCTGGTCCGGCCCACTGGACGGATCGGACCGCCCGTCCTGATCCGTGTCACCGGAGTCCGGGCTCTCCGCCGCCTCCCCGCCCTGCTTCTCGGGCCGCGGCTCGGACTGCCCTCCGGACGCGGGGCCGGCGCTTGAGGCCGAACCGGAGCCGTCGCCGCGCACGGCGAACCACACGACCCCTACCGCGACCAGCAGCGCGGCGGCGGCCACGATCAGCGGCCACCTTCCGCGCCCCCTCTCGCCCCGCCACATTTCGCCGGAGCCATCGGAGGCGGGAGGCGTGGACCACTCCCCCGGCCCGATGTCACCCCGCTCCCGCCGCTGCGGGTCCGGCCACGGACCCGGCTGGGAACCAGGCTGGACACCGTACTGAGGACCCGGCCGGGGTCCGCCTCCCCACGGATCCGGCTGCGGGCCCCGCCACGGGCCGGGTTCGGGGCCACCCCGCTGCGAGCCGTCCCACGGCCCCGCGGGGACGGCCGGGCCTTCGGCCGGAGTGGCGGGGGGCGGCGGGGACGGGGGTGGCTGTTCGGTCGGGGCACCACATCGGGGACATCTCGGCAGTCCGACCGTCCGCGTGCCGCACCGGTTGCAAAAAGCCTGCTGCTCCACAGGTTTCGACGGTAGCGAGCCGACCGCGTCCACGCAGCGAATGCCGGTAGACCGTTGACATCCACATCGCCCAGGTCCGTGCTCCGGAAGCCCCGGGCAGGGTCGCCGGTAGGCCGGCCCTTACGACTCGGCGCTCCCCGCACGCCTCCCCCGCAACCGCAGAGGCTCCGGGGCTAGGGCGTCGCGCTGCCCAGAACCCGTTCGGCGACCTTTTCCCACCGGGCGGAACGGCTCGGGGAGGCCAGCAGGCGGCGCATCAGCTCCTTGTCCCCGTGGTAGGCGCGGAATGCCTCGGTGACCGTGACGCTGTTGTCCGGCCGTGCGACGATCTCGATCGTGTCGCCCCGGCCCAGTTCACCCCGCTCGATCACCCGCAGGTAGGCGCCGACCCTGCCGACCTGGGTGAAGCGCTTCATCCAGCCCTGCTCACCCATCCAGTTGCGGAACACCACGCACGGTACCCGGGGGCGGGTGACCTCCAGGAGCGCGGTGCCGATCCGCCAGCGCTCACCGAGCATGGCGCCGTTGACGTCGATCCCCTCGGTGGTGAGGTTCTCCCCGAACTGGCCGTCGCGCAGCTCGCGGCCCAGCTCCTCCTGCCACCAGTCGTAGTCCTCGCGTGCGTAGGAGTAGACCGCCTGGTCGGACGAGCCGTGGTTCACCTGGTCGCCCCGCTCGTCACCGGCCAGGCCGTTGTCCTCCACCCTGACCCGGCCGTCCACCGCCGATTTGTCGATCGCGGTCCGGTTGAGCTTGCCCGCCCAGGCCGCGTCGACGACCAAGCCCACGTTAACGGTGATGACACGCATAAATAGACGTTAGCCCTATTCCCCCTTCGGGGCGAGCCGATAATCCACCCGCCCACCCCGCGGGGTACGGCCCGGCCGCCGCCGCTCCGTGCGGAGACCTGCCACGGAGACATGCCGCCGAACCCGTCCCGGACGACGGGCGGAAGGCTACTTCTTGGACTTGTCGCCGGCGGACTCGGTGGAGAGCGCGGCGACGAAGGCCTCCTGGGGCACCTCGACGCGGCCGACCATCTTCATCCGCTTCTTGCCCTCCTTCTGCTTCTCCAGCAGCTTGCGCTTGCGGGAGATGTCTCCGCCGTAGCACTTGGCGAGGACGTCCTTGCGGATCGCGCGGATGTTCTCGCGGGCGATGACACGGGCACCGATCGCGGCCTGAATCGGCACCTCGAACTGCTGCCTCGGGATGAGCTCGCGGAGCTTCTTGGCCATCTCGACGCCGTAGGCGTACGCCTTGTCCTTGTGGACGATGGCGCTGAAGGCGTCGACGGCCTCGCCCTGGAGCAGGATGTCGACCTTGACCAGCTCGGACTCCTGCTCGCCCGAGGGTTCGTAGTCGAGCGAGGCGTAACCACGCGTGCGGGACTTGAGCTGGTCGAAGAAGTCGAAGATGATCTCGCCGAGCGGCATGGTGTAGCGGATCTCGACGCGGTCCTCCGACAGGTAGTCCATGCCCTGCAGGTTTCCCCGGCGATTCTGGCAGAGCTCCATGATCGCGCCGATGAACTCCGACGGGACGAGCACGGTCGCCTTCACCATCGGCTCGAAGACCGTCTCGACCTTGCCCGAGGGGAACTCCGAGGGATTGGTGACGACGACCTCCTTGCCGTCCTCCATGATCACTCGATATACCACGTTGGGCGCGGTGGAGATGAGCGAGAGGTTGAACTCGCGCTCCAGGCGCTCCCGGACGATCTCCATGTGGAGCAGGCCGAGGAACCCGCAGCGGAAGCCGAAGCCGAGGGCCGCGGAGGTCTCCGGCTCGTACACCAGCGCGGCGTCGTTGAGCTGGAGCTTGTCCAGGGCCTCGCGGAGCTCGGGATAGTCGTCGCCGTCGATCGGGTAGAGGCCCGAGAACACCATCGGCTTGGGGTGGTCGTAGCCGCTGAGCGGCGAGGCGGCGGGCCGGGTGCCGGAGGTGACCGTGTCACCGACCCGCGACTGGCGCACGTCCTTCACGCCCGTGATCAGGTAGCCCACCTCGCCGACTCCCAGGCCCTTCTCGGCGACCTTGGGCTCGGGGGAGATGACGCCGATCTCCAGGGTCTCGTGGGCCGCGCCGCTGGACATCATCAGGATGCGCTCGCGCTTGCCCAGGTGCCCGTCCATGACCCGGACGTAGGTGACCACACCGCGATAGGTGTCGTAGACGGAGTCGAAGATCAGCGCGCGGGCCGGCGCGTCGGCCGCGCCGACCGGGGCCGGAACGCTGTTGACGACGTGGTCGAGCAGTTCCCTGACTCCCACGCCGGTCTTGCCGGAGACCCTGAGGACCTCCTCCGGCTCACAGCCGATGAGGTGGGCGATCTCCGCGGCGTACTTCTCCGGCTGGGCGGCCGGAAGGTCGATCTTGTTGAGCACCGGAATGATCGTCATATCGTTGTTCATGGCCAGGTAGAGGTTGGCCAGGGTCTGCGCCTCGATGCCCTGCGCGGCGTCGACCAGCAGGATGGCGCCCTCGCACGCCTGGAGCGAGCGCGAGACCTCGTAGGTGAAGTCCACGTGCCCGGGAGTGTCGATCATGTTGAGGACGTAGTCGGCGCCGTCCATCCGCCACGGCAGCCGGACCGCCTGCGACTTGATCGTGATACCGCGCTCGCGCTCGATGTCCATCCGGTCGAGGTACTGGGCGCGCATGGAACGGTCGTCGACCACACCGGTGATCTGCAGCATGCGGTCGGCAAGCGTCGACTTACCATGGTCGATGTGCGCGATGATGCAGAAGTTGCGGATCACCGCGGGATCGGTCTGGCCAGGCTGAATGCGCACCGGTGTCCGTTTCGACGGGATTGATGACGATCTACGGCTGGCATGCCAGCCGCCTTCCATGGTGACATGTCCAGGTGATTGCCCGGACCAGAGCAGAGCGCGGCCTGCGGTTTCTCGTGGCGGTGGCGGCCTTGCTCCTCGTGCTGCCCGGGGTGGCCGCGGCCACCCTCACGATCCAGTTTACCGGGACACCCGCCTCCTGGGCGAAGAGCACCGGCCACGACGCCCTCTGGCTCGGCCACGCCTGGGTGGACGGCCGTAAGGACGCCGCCGACGTGAAGGCTCTGGCCGTACGGCTGCGCAAGACCGGGATCAAGGACGTCTACGTCCACTCGGGTCCGTTCGACGTCGACGGCACACTTTCCCCGACTAAATACCCCAAAGCACAAAATTTCCTGAAGTGGTGGCGCGCGGAGCTGCCGAAGGTCCGGGTGTCGGCGTGGCTTGGCCAGAAGGTCGACGGAGCCCTGGATCTCGACGACCCGGCCGCCAGGCAACGGGTACTGGACGGCGTCGGCGCCGTCATGGCGCTCGGCTTCGACGGCGTGCACTACGACTTCGAGCCGCTCGGAGACGACGACACCGACTTCCTGGACCTGTTGACGCGGACCCGCCCGATCGTCGGTGACGGCCTGATCTCCACCTCGACCCCGCAGATCGAGCCGTTCCCGCTCACCCGCCCGGTCGTCCGCACGGTCATCGGCCATGACAAGTACTGGTCGCCCGCCTACTTCCGGGAGGTCGTGGCACGCACCGACCAGGTGGCGATCATGACCTACGACTCCTTCCTCCCCTCCGAACTGCTCTACGGCGGCCATGTCGTCCGGCAGGGCTCCCTGGCACTGGAGCTCGTGCCCAAGGAGAAGACCGTGCTGCTCGGCGCACCCGCCTACCACGACCACGGCGCGGTGTGGAGTGACGCGGCGGAGAGCGTGGCGACCGCGGCGGAGGGCGCGCGACTGGCCCTGACCTCGTACGGAAGGCACCGGGAACGGTTCGGCCTCGCGCTCTACGTCGACTACGCGGCCACCGCCGACGACTGGGCGGAGTACGACCGGGCCTGGTACCGCCGGTGAGGCGTGGTTCCGGGCGTGGCGGGAGCACGGTAAACTGGCCCGGCATTCCTCTGTCCAGGTTGTCGATTTGAGCGATCACCTGGATGGTTGGTAGCCTATTGAACTGCGTGTGGCGCGCCCTCTCTGCCCGCGCGCCCCACTCCGACGACATTCACCGAGGCTTCTTCGTGGCGAACATCAAGTCCCAGATCAAGCGCAACCGGCAGAACGAGAAGGCCCGGCTGCGCAACAAGGCTGTCAAGTCGTCCCTGAAGACGGCCGTCCGCAAGTTCCGCGAGGCCGCCGATCAGGGTAAGGCCGACGAGGCCGTTGAGCTCATGCGCGCCGCCTCCCGCCAGCTGGACAAGGCCGCCAGCAAGGGCGTGATCCACAAGAACCAGGCCGCCAACCGCAAGTCGGCGATCGCCCAGCGCGTCGCCGCCCTGTCGGCCGCCAAGTAACCCAGGTTCTTCCGGACGCCGCACTCCCCGCCGGGGGTGCGGCTTTCTGGCGTCACACGTCGCACCGTGTACGCCCGCCGCCCGCTGCCCGCTGCGGCACCGTCTTCCGCCGTGGCACCGTCTTCCGGCACCCTCGTCACCGCCTTCCACCGTCACCGCCTTCCGGCGTCATCCCTTCCGGCGTTTCCGTCTTCCGACCTCGCGTGCCGCGCCGTTTCGGCCGGAGGCGTCACGAGCCCGGCCGGCGCCTGTCACGACCGCGCCCTGGCGAGGAGAGTCGGTTACCCGTTGGTGACAATGTCACAAGCCCCGGCCGGTGCTTGTGACGACCGCGCTAACGGCCGGTACGGCTGGCGACGACGGTCTGGATCATGTACTCCAGCGCGTAGGCGGGATCCGCACCGCCTCCCTTGACCTGCTCGTCGGCCCTGGCCACCGCCTGGAGCGCGCGGGCGATGCCGTCGGGGCCCCAGCCGTTCAGCTGCTGCTGAGCTCTGCCGATCTTCCAGGGCGGCATGCCGAGGTGGCTGGCGAGCTGCCCACCGCGCAGGTTGCGAGGAGCGCCCCCCACCTTGGCCAGCGAGCGCAGGCCACCGGCGACCGCGCTCACCAGCAGGACCGGGGCCGTACCGGTGGCGAGCGCCCAGCGGAGTTGCTCAAGAGCGTCCCCCAGACGGCCCTCGACCGCGGAGTCCGCCACGGTGAACCCGCTGACCTCCGCCCGCCCCCGGTGATAGCGGGCCACGGCCGCCCCGTCGATGGCCTTGCCCGGGGTGTCGAAGGCCAGCTGACCACAGGCGGCGGCGAGCTCCCGCAAGTCGTTGCCGACCGCTTCGAGCAGGGCACCGGCCGCGTCACCCCCGATGGTCCGGCCCGCCCGCTTCAGCTCGGCCTTGACGAACGCGAGCCGCTCGGCCGGTTTGGTCATCTTGGTGACGGTGACCACGCGGGCGCCGGCTTTCCTGACCCCGTCGACCATGGCCTTCCCCTTGACCCCGCCGGGGTGGACCAGGACCAGCACGGTGTCCTCCGCCGGATTGGCGGTGTAGGAGACGATTTCGGCGGCGACGTCCTTGACCACGTCCTGGGCCGAACGGATCACCACCACCGAGCTGTCGCCGAACAGCGACGGCGAGGTCAGCCGGGTCAGCTCCCCGAGCTCGACCTTCCCGCCGATCAGGTCGTAAACCTCGGCGCCCGGGTCGGCCGCCCGCGCCGCGGCGATCACCTCGCCCACCGCGCGGTCGGCCAGCAACTCCTCGTCGCCGACTACCAAGGTCACGGGTGCTGGGTCGGTTGCCGCCATGCTCAGCAGCATGCCATGTACCGGTGGCCGAATCGCAATCAGCAAGCGATTCGCAATTCGAATGCAGGTGAGGTGAGACAGACTTTGGATGACCAGAGGAGCTGAGGACACGATGAATTCCACCGTCAGCCGTCACGCCTGCCCCCGGTGCGGCACGGCCCTCGACGAGGGGCCCATCATGTATCGCTGCGCGCACTGCTGCCGTTCGATCTACGCGGCAGACGTGAACACCGAGTTCCACCGCCCGGCCAAGGTCTCCGTCAAGCTCTGCTGACGTCATGCCGGAAGCCGACCTCCACCTGGAAGGATGATCTTCGTGGACGAAGAAGTGATCCCCATCCTTCGCGTTGAGGATGCCGCCCTGGCCGTCGGGTGGTACGAACGCCTCGGCTTCACCATGCAGTGGGAACACCGCTTCGAGCCGCGTCTTCCCGCGTTCGTCGAGGTCACCAGGGGGCGCGTACGGATCTTCCTGTCGGAGCACAAGGGCGACGCAGGCCCCGGCACCCTGGTGTATCTCCGCGTCCGCGACGTCGACGCCGTGTCCGCGGAGTTCGGTGTGCGGGCGGAGGAGATGCCGTGGGGCCGGGAGATCGAACTCCGCGATCCGGACGGCAACCGCCTCCGCGTGGGCACCCCGGCAGACCGGCCTCGCGATGAGCGCGCCGTGACCTCCGGATGAGCCCGACGGCGGTATGAGATCACCGCACCTGGTCAACGGCCTCGGGGGACGACGGCCAACCCGGTTTCACCGGCCACCACGGCGAGGTCTCCCGACAGGTCCGTCCGGTAGATCCGCGCGCCGAGGCGGTTCAGCCCGGCGAGGGTCGACGGAGCGGGATGGCCGTAGTCGTTGCCCGCGCCGACGCTGATCAGCGCGGCACGGGCACCGGTCGCCGCGAAGAACGCAGGATCGTACCTGGCCGACCCGTGATGGGGAACCTTCAGGACGTCCACCTTCGGCAGGCCACGCCGGAACAGCTCAGCCTGTGCCTCGGTCTCGATGTCTCCGCTGAGCAACGCCGTTCCCCGCGCCCAGCGCACATGCACCACGACGCTGGCGTTGTTGAGGTCGCTCCCCTCCCCTCCCCCTGTCCGCGATGTGTCAGCCGGTGGACCGATGACGGTGAGCGCCGAGGGGCCGAACCGCCAGCTCGCCCCGGGCCTCGCCGCCCATTCGACGGTCCGGCGGCGGGCGAGGTCGGCGCTCAGCCGGGCGTTCTCACGCTCGGCGCCCCGATGCGGGGTGACCACCACCGCTCCCACCTCGCGCCCGCGGAAGACGCCGTCCAGCCCACCCACATGGTCGAAGTGGGGGTGGGTGAGGATGACCAGCGGCACCTGCCGCACCCCTGCGGATCTCAGACACCGATCCATCAGCACCGGGTCGGGACCGGCGTCCACCACCACGGCACGGCCGGGCCCTGCGGCGACCAGCAGCGCGTCTCCCTGGCCGACGTCACAGGCGACCAGCAGCCACCCTCCGGGCGGCCAGTGGGCCACCACCGATCCGGCCACGAGGGCGGTGGCGGCCACTCCGGTCAACCCGGCCAAGACCAGTCCGCGCGACCACCGGTATCGCAGCGTCAGAACGGCGAGCGGGGCTGCGACGGCCAGGGCGGTCAGCCCGACGAGGCCGCCGGGCCAGGGAAGCACGCCCAGTGGGAGTCCGGCGGCGTGCTCCGCCACCTCGACGATCCATCCGGTGGCCAGACCCGCCGGTCGGACCAGCAGCCGCGCGATGCCCATGTGCAGGGGTGCCGTCAGCGCCGCGACGAAGCCCAGCAGGGTGGCGGGCGCGACGGCGGGACCCGCGAGCAGGTTGGCGGGGATCGCCACCGGAGCCAGCTGCCCGGACATCAGAACCAGCACCGGGGTGACGGCGGCCTGTGCCGCCGTCGGCACGGCGATCGCCTCCGCCGCCCAGCGGGGCAGACGCGCCGCGAGCCGGTCTCGCCATCGGGGAGCGAGGACCAGGATGCCGGCGGTGGCGCATACCGACAGGGCGAAGCCGTAGGACCTGGCGAGGACGGGGTCGAAGAGGATCAGCCCCAGAACGGTCACAGACAGGGCCGTGACGCCGTCGCGTGAGCGGCCGGTGCCGAGCGCCACGGCGGCGACGCCTCCCATCAGGAGGGCGCGGAGCACACTGGGCGACGGGCGCGCGACGATCGCGAAGGAAAGCATGGCGAGCACGGCCAGCACCCCCCGGACCGCGAGGGGCGACCCCGCCCCCCGGGCCAGCGCGATCGCCGCTCCGGCCACGATCGCGAGATTGGCTCCGGAGACGGCGGTGAGATGGCTGAGCCCGGCCTGTTTGAAGTCGGCTTTGACCTGCTCGTCCATCCGGGACACGTCGCCGACCACCAGCCCCGGCAACAGGCCGCGCTGCGCGAGGGGCAGCACATCCGCGGCCTCGCGCAGCCCCGATCTGAGCTCCCCCGCCACGCGCTGGATCCACGAGGGCCCACTCAGGACCCGTGGCGGGCCTCGCACCAGCACCACCGCGGCGAGCAACTCACTCACGTCCGCCGGGCCGAACCGTCCCCGAACGGCGATCCGCTGGCTGGGCAGTAAGGTCCGCCACGCCTCTCCCGACGTGAGCAGCACCACCGGAGCCCGTGACGTCACCCTGCCCGTGGCCGTCTCGACCACCTCGATCCGCGCGGGCACCACGAAGCTCTCCCTGCGGGAGACTCCCCCGTGCTGCACTCGTCGCCGAGGGTCGTCCGTCACCACCGCCTCCACCAGTGCCGAAGCCCGTTCGGCCGCCAGGGCGGCCACCGGCCCCGTGCCGGTCGCGTGCACGTGGAAGGCGACCGTCCCGGCCACGGCCGCCACGCACACCAGCACCGCGAGCACCACGTTCCGCCAGCCGGCGATCCCGTCCGCGGGCACCGTCACCGCCACGAACAGTACGGTCGCGGCGGCGACCAGGGCCGCCACGGCCCCCGTCGACGCGGGACAGCCCAGCAGGACAAGAGCGATCCCCCAGGAGGCGAGGGCTGGAAGGACCAGGTGAAGCGTGTGGGACCGCGAGCTCCGCCGGTCTGGGCCGTCGTCGATCGCGGCGGCGGGGACGCCGGGACGCCCCACGGCCGTGCCCCTCACGGCCGTGCTCCACGGGAGTCCCCCATCAGCCGTCCTCGGCGGAGGCGCCCGGTCGGCCGCGCTCGGTGGAAGTGGCCGGTCATACACGAACCTTGTCTTTCATATCCCTGTACTTCCGGTCGCCGATGCCACTGATCTCGCGGAGTTGTTCGACGTTCCGGAAGCCGCCGTGGCCGTCGCGATACTCGGTGATGCGGTGGGCGAGCACCTCACCGACGCCCGGGAGTTGTTCGAGCTGCTGCGGAGTGGCGGTGTTGAGGTCGAGGACGGCCGCGGCGGGGTCGGCGGGGACGGGCGCTGCCGCCCCTGCGGGACCGGAGGCACCGACGGTGATCTGCTCTCCGTCGACGAGCCTGCGGGCGAGGTTGAGAGAACCGGCCGTGGCACCTTCGCGCGTGCCTCCGGCGGCCCGGAGCGCGTCGGCGACCCGGGAGCCGGCGGGCAGACTGATCACTCCGGAGCGGCGAACCTTGCCGGTCACGTGGACGGTGACCTCGCCGGCCGTGCCACCGCCGACCCCGGCTCCGGCCCCGCCCACCGTGCCACCGCCGACGGTGGCGGGCCGCGGGGACGAGCCGGCTGACGGCGCCGAAAGGGAAGACCCGGCGGGCGTGGGTGGAGCGAGAGGCTCGGGCTCCGGTTGGGAGCGCCAGGCGTAGACACCACCCGCCACGACCGCGATGAGGGCGACGAGGAGGAGCACACGCAGCCCGGGGCGGCCCGGGTCGAACATGGGCCCCTGCGCGGCGACAGCCATACGGAGGGCTTCGAACGAGGGCGGGAGCGGAGCGGAGCGGATCCGGGCGGCGGAACCGCCAGGGCCTGGAGCGCCGTCCTCGGGGGCCAGATGGGTGGGGCGGTAAACCTGGCCGGCCGGGTGAACCGGATAGGCCGGGTCCGCCACGGGGGTGGGACAGGGTGAAGCGACCGGATGAGCTGGGCGCGTCTGATCGGCTGGGGAGGTGGGGACAGGTTGCGCGGCCGGGTGGCCTGGGCGAGCCCGGTCAGGGGGGTGACCTGGAAGGGGCCAGGGATCGCGGGCGGTGAACGCCGTCAGCGCCCGCAGCCGCGCCTCTGCCCGGAACCGCTCGGTGGCCTGATCTGTGGTCCGCACGTTCCGGACGCTATGACGGCGGCGCACCGCGGTTCTCAACCGAATCCGACTCTGGGGAAAACTCAACGACGTCCCCGTTGAGCTGTGGACAACGCCAGGACGGATAGGACGCTCAAGGGCGAAGCCCATAGGGGCCGTAGGCCCCGGGCCGAAAGTGGGCCCACAGGGCCGGGCAGGTGGACGGCCGGACGGGGGCGGCCGAACAGATGGGACGGGGAGGCGGGGGATGAGGGGGCGGCCGGACGGGTGGGACGAAGGGGCGGAAGGACGGGGGACTACTGGACGGGGGTGCCGCCGCGCCAGACTCGGCGGGGCTTGAGGCCGAACGACCAGGCGAAGGCGCCTTCGTGGTCGGCGTCCCACTGGACGATGTCGGCCAGGCGGCCGGGAGCGAGAACACCTCGGTCGGGAACACCGAGCACGGCGGCTCCGCCGATGGTGGCGGCACGGAGCGCGTCGCCGACACTCATGCCGAAGGCGGCCACCGCGAGGCTGATGACCAGGGACATGGAGGTGATCCCGCAGTGACCGGGGTTGTGGTCGCTGCCGAGTGCCACGGTGACCCCTTGGGAGAGCATCCGCCGCACCGGTGGCAGGCTGCCACGCTGAAGCGCGGTTCCCGGACAGACCACGGCGGGGACGCCGTAGCGGGCCAGGATCGAGATGTCCTCGTCGGAGGTGTGGTGCAGCAGGTCGGCGGAGGCACAGCCGAGCTCGGCGGCGAGTTGGACGGCTCCGCGCCGGCTGTAGGCGCCGGCGTGCACGCGGGGCAGCAGTCCGACGTTGCGGCCGGAGGCGAGGACCCAGCGTGCCTCGTCGGTGGTGAAGTGGCCTTCGTCGCAGTAGACGTCGACGCTGTCGGCTCCGGCCGCCGCCGCGTCGGCGCACCAGGCGCCCACGGCCTCGACGTAGTCGCGCTGACGGCCGAAGTATTCCGGCGGGACGACGTGGGCGGCGAGGAAGGTGACGTGCACGCGCGGCATCATCGGCTCTTTTTCGAGCTCGCGCAGGAGCCGCACGTCGGCCAGCTCGCCGTCGCGGGTGAGGTGGTAGCCGGTTTTGGCCTCGACCGTCGTGGTGCCGCTGAGCAGCCATTCGCGCAGACGCTCGCGGACGCCGTTGCAGAGGGTCCACGGGTCGGTGCCGCGGGTCACCGTGACGGTGGACCCGACGCCGCCGCCGGCCGCGGTGATCGCGGACGAGGTGGAGCCGCCGGAGCGCATGGCCATCTCGGCGTAGCGGTTGCCGGCGTAGACCGGGTGGGTGTGAGCGTCGATCAGGCCGGGCGTGACCAGCGCGCCGCCGAGGTTCTCGACGTGGTCGACATCGACGATGTCATCCACCACGCCGGGCACGCTCTGAGGCAGGTCCGCCGCGCGGCCGACCCACGCGATCCGGTCGTTGTGCACCAGGATCGCGGCGTTGCTGCACACGTCGTTGCCGGTCCAGAGCCGGCCGATGTTGGTCAGAAGGCGGACCGTCATAGCATCACCGCCTTGCGCGCAGGGGAAGACGTCTGGAGGGAGACCGTCTCAGGAACCGTCTCAGGACAGGACGAGCCGACCCGGCCGGTGCGGGGCGCCATGCCCACCGGGTCCGCTCTGTATCCGGACGACATTGGGGGGTCTCCTGCTCTCATCCGCATATTGTTGTGCGGCGACAGTATCGCCGAGATCATGATCGGGCGATTTCAGTTCAGTTACGTTATTTCACAAGTGAGCTCGCTGTACAGGCTAATTGGGAAGAACGCCGTTTCACCATAGCCACATCCGGCTCACCGGCTTCATGGTTTCACTCGGCCCGAGTACGTTTGCACAGCTCAAGCCACTGTTTGCTCATCCGTAACAGCGGCCGCCAGGACAACAGGCGGCCCAACATCTCGCGGGATTTGACTTATGGTAGCAATCCAAACCCCGCCCGACCACTGTCACTTTTACGGCTTTTGTCGGGTTTGTCGCACCATCAGTGCAGCCCACAGCCCCTCTCCGGCGCAAGCTTGACGATTGCGGCGCGGCCTTCGATCCACCTAGGGTGATACTCGGGGAAATCGGAACGCCTCCCGGACGCCCCGGCGACAGCCGGTGATCAAGGTCTGCGGAGCGCACGGCCGCCCACACCGGCACTCCACGGGTCCAGGGCCGTCCGGCCAGTGGACACGCCCGCCGCCCCCGTCTCCTAAATAGGCTCTAAGCAGGACATTCCGTGTAACCTTTCGTGCGAGCTATCTGTAAGACGCATGTATGGGGGAGTCACCTTGTCCGTCTCCGCAGACGCCGGTCGGCGTCGCATCGAAGAGCTGCTCCGAGAGAACGAGGAGCGCATCTTCAAACGCTGGCTGAAGATAGCCGGATCGCCCTCCGGCGGTCACACCGGTCACACCGGTCGCGCCGACACGGCCGATCGGCTCCAGGAGCTCTACCAGGCGCTACAGGGGGCGTTCGCCGACTCCGGAGACCTCAGCGACCTGCGCGGGCTGCTCGCCGAGCTCTCCCGGACCCGCGCCCGCCAGGGGTTCACCCCGACCGAGACGGCCGTCATGGTGTTCGGGCTGAAGGAGGCGCTCTACGAGAGCGTCGAGGACGACGGCTCTCCGGAGGCCCTGCGAGGTTTCATCTGGTTCTCCCGGGTCATCGACGACCTGGGACTTCTCACGATGGAGAACTACGCGACGGCGAGGGAGAAGGTCATCATCGATCAGGCGGAGCAGCTCCTGGAGCTCTCCACCCCGGTGGTCAAGCTCTGGGATGGCATCGTGGCGGTGCCGCTGGTCGGCACGCTCGACTCGGCCAGGACCCAGGTGGTGATGGAGAAGCTGCTGCAGACGCTGGTGGACACCGGTTCCGAGCACGCGGTCATCGACATCACCGGCGTGCCGGCGGTGGACACCCAGGTCGCCCAGCACCTGCTCAAGACCGTGGTCGCGGCACGGCTGATGGGCGCCGAGTGCGTGATCTCCGGCATCCGCCCGCAGATCGCCCACACCATCGTCACCCTCGGCATCGAGTTCGGCGACATCGTGACCAAGTCCTCGCTCGCCGACGCCCTCGCGCACGCGCTTCGGGAGAGCGGCGTCGAGTTCGTCAGCAGGAAGACCCGCGTCGCCGTGAGAACCGAGGAGGGCTGATGGACCGCGTACCCGTCCTCAAGCTCGGGGACATCCTCATCGTCTCCATCCAGATCGACCTCCAGGACCAGAGCGTCCTCGCGCTTCAGGAGGACCTGGCGGACAAGGTGGTCTCGACGGGCGCACGAGGAGTGATCATCGACATCACCGCCGTGGAGATCGTCGACTCGTTCATCGGCCGCATGCTGGCCACCATCGCGGCGATCTCCCGCATGCTCGACGCCGAGACGGTGGTCGTCGGCATGCGTCCGGCGGTGGCAATCACCCTGGTGGAGCTCGGCCTCTCCCTCGGAGGCGTGCGCACCGCCCTCAACCTCGAAAAGGGCGTCGCGCTGCTCAACCACATCGAGGGCGCGCAGATCGCCTCGGCCGCCCGGTGACATCCCCCGCCGAGCTGCCCGTCAACAGCAACAGCGACGTCGTCCTGGTACGGCAGAACGTCAGGACCGCGGCCCTGGACGTGGGGCTCTCGCTCGTCGACCAGACCAAGGTGGTGACCGCGGCCAGCGAACTGGCCCGCAACGCGCTGGTCTACGCGGGAGGCGGGCAGGTCCGCATCGAGATCGTGCACAGTGGCGTGCGCCGGGGCCTGCGCCTGACCTTCAGCGACGAGGGACCCGGCATCCCCGACATCCAGCAGGCGCTCGTCGACGGGTGGACCACCGGCGGCGGGCTCGGCCTGGGCCTCAGCGGCTCCCGCCGCCTGGTCGACGAGTTCGATGTGAAGTCGGCTCCCGGCGAGGGGACACTGATCACGGTGACCAAATGGGCCAGGTGATCCGTTCCCACGACGACACATGGACGAGGGCCGAGGACGCCAGCGCGATCGGCGCCCTGCGCCGATCGGCGGTCGTGCTGGCCGAGCGGCGGGGATTCGACGAGGAGGACGCCGGGCGGGTGGCCGTCGCGGTGAGCGAGGCCGCGTCGAACCTGGTCAAGCACGCCGTGGAGGGGACCATGCTGATCCGGCCGCATCCGGAGATGGCCTCGGCGATCGAGGTCGTCGCCGCCGACCGAGGGCCGGGCATGCGCGACATCTCGCGTGCCCTGCGCGACGGTTACTCCACGGCGGGCACCCTCGGCATCGGCCTGGGCGGCATCGCGCGGATGGCCAGCGGATACGAGGTTCACTCCGTACCGGGACGGGGCACGGTGCTCGGCATGTACTTCACCGCGCGCGACGCTCCACGGCCCTCGGGCCGGCTGAGCGGCGTGCGGCGCCCGATCGGCGAGGAGGTCGCCTGTGGTGACGCGTTCGCCGCCGTCGACACCGGCGCCGTGGTGACCGTGATGCTCTGCGACGGGCTCGGCCACGGCAGCCTGGCTGCCCACGCCTCGCAGGAGGCGGTACGGCTGTTCCTTGAGCGCCCGGACCTCGCACCGGCCGGCGCCCTGGAACGGATCCACCTGGGGCTGGGGCAGACCAGGGGCGGCGCGGTCGCCGTGGCCCGGATCGACCGTACGGCGGCCACGGTGAGCTTCGCCGGCCTGGGCAACGTCTCGGCGTGGATCGCCCACCAGGACGGCAGGCAGGGAATGATCTCGGTGCCCGGTATAGCGGGCCACCAGGCCAGGACCCTGCGCCAGTACGAATACGCCGCGCCACCGCACAGCGTGGTCGTGCTCCACTCCGACGGGCTCTCCGACCGCTGGGACATCACCTCCTATCCGGGGCTCGTCACGCGCGCCCCCTCCGTCATCGCCGCCACGCTGCTGCGCGACGCCGGAACCCGCAGAGACGACGCCTGCGTGGTCACCGTGAAGCCGGGGACATGACCGGCGACGAACTGATCCGGATGCGCGTCCTGCGGGAGCAGGACGTGCTCGCCATGCGCAAGCTGGGCCGCGAGGCGGCGAAGGCCGCCGGGCTGCAGTCCCAGGACCAGATCCGGCTGGCCACGGCCCTGAGCGAGGTCGGGCGGGATATCCTCAACCAGGGGTTTGAGGCGTCGGTCGTCTTCCTGCTGGAACAGGACGGCCTGCTCGTCACGATCGGCTTCCCGCCGCGGACGGATTTTCAATCGGCGGACGGCGTTACGCTGGCGGGGCGTCTCGTCGACATGATCGAGTTGGACCCCGCCAAGGGGACAGTGAGCATGCTCAAACGGCTTCCGCACGGCGGCCCGAGGCCCTCCGCGGAGGAGATACGCGCCAGGCTCGCCGAGCTGACACCCGCGACGGCCTTCGAGGAGCTGCGCCGGCAGAACCGCGAACTCGCCGCGACCCTGGAGGAGGTCCTCCAGCTCAACTCCGAGCTGGAGGAGACCAACCAGGGTGTGCTCGCCCTGTACAACCAGCTCTCCGAGGAGCTGGAGGAGACCAATCGCGGCGTGGTGGCGCTCTACGCGGAGCTGGACGAGAAGTCCGCGCAGCTACGGAAGGCGAGCGACGCCAAGGATCGGTTCTGGGCCACGGTCAGCCACGAGCTGCGCACCCCGCTCAACTCGATCATCGGCCTGGTCCGTCTGCTGGTGGGTCCCGGCGGGGAACCGCTGACCGACGAGCAGCTCCACCAGATACAGCTCATCGGCTCCTCCGCGGGAACGCTCCTCACCCTGGTGAGCGAGCTGCTCGACATGGCCAAGGCCGAGTCGGGCCGGCTGGACCCGCAGCCGTCGGCGGTGGACCTGGTCGCCCTGGCCGAGCAGCTGCGCAGGACGCTCCGCCCCACCAGCGAGACCGACCGGGTCAAACTCTCGGTGCGGATCGCGCAGGAGTCGCCCGAGATGTCGGCGGACGAGGTGATGCTCACCCGGACCCTGCGCAACCTGATGTCGAACGCGCTGAAGTTCACCGAGGAGGGCGAGGTCCTCCTGGACGTCAGCCTCGACGCCGCCACCCACGAGGTGGTCTTCAGGGTGACCGACACCGGGATCGGCATCCCCGAGGAGCACCAGGAGCGCGTCTTCGAGGAGTTCTACCAGGTGCCGGGGCCGATTCAGGTGCGGACCAAGGGCACCGGGCTCGGCCTGCCGTACGCCCGCCGGCTGGCGGAGGCGATGGGCGGCACGCTCCGGCTGGTCAGCACGGCCGGGAAGGGGACCACGGTCACCCTGAGGCTGCCACACCGGCACGACGGGGCGCCGGTGGTCGGCCGGGTGCTCGTCGCGGACGACGACGCGGAGTTCCGCGCCACCGTACGGCGGATGCTCGCCGGGTTCGCCACCCACGTCGACGAGGCCGCCGACGGGCTGGCCGCGCTGGAGATGATGGCGGAGAACCCGCCGGACGTCGCGCTGGTGGACCTGCTGATGCCCCGCCTCGACGGTACGGCCCTGCTCCAGCGGCTGGCCGACGACGAACGGCTGCGCGAGATACCGGTGGTCGTGGTGACCCTCGCGGCCGCCCACCAGTATCCGCAGGAGGCGCACACCGTCATCGCCAAGAGCGAGCTGCGCGGGGACAACCTGCGGGAGGCCGTGCGGAGTGCGCTGCGGCGAAGCGACGGCTCGGAGTCAGGAGCGCGGTGAGAGGGGGGCAGCGCGATGCCTGAGGGGCCGGGAACGATACTGGTCGTGGACGACACGCCGACCAAGCTCTACATCCTGTCCAGCTGGCTGCGGCGGTCGGGACATCAGGTGCTGCAGGCCACCGGTGGGCTGGAGGCGCTCGTCAAGGTCAGGGAGCTCCGCCCCGACCTGGTCGTCCTCGACGTACGGTTGCCCGACATCAGCGGCCACGAGGTCTGCGAGCAGATCAAGGCCGATCCGGCGACGGCCTCGATACCGGTCGTCCAGATCTCCGGGGCGGCCATCACCCCCGCCGACCGGGCCCACGGGCTCGAACGCGGAGCCGACGCCTACCTGGCCGAACCGGTCGAACCGGACGAGTTCACCGCGACGATCGAGGCCACCCTGCGCTACTACCGGGCGCGGCAGCGGGCGGAGCGGATGGCCGGGCGGCTGGCGGCCCTCACCGAGGTCACCCTCGCGATGAACTCCGCCGAGACCTTCGACGCGCTCCTCACCACCGCCGTCGAGGGCGCCTCCCGGATCCTCGGCCGGCAGTCCGGCACGCTGACGCTCCCGCCGGACGGCCGGGTCCGGAGGTACACGGCCATGCCTGGGGCGGGCGCCGCCACGCCCAGGGCCACGACGCCGGACACGCTGCTCAAGCTAAGCGCGATGTCGCTGGGCGACGCGGCCGGGACCCAGGTCTTCACTGTCCCGGCGGGCGACTGGCTGAGGCTGATGCCCGACGCGGAGATCGGCGGCGACGTCTTGGGGGTGCTCTGCCGCACCAAGGCCGGCCGGCCGGCCGTCTACCTCGGGGTGGAGGCGGTGCCGTCGCTCGACGAGGACGAGTCCAACATCCTGCGCCAGCTCGGGCAGGCCCTGGCCCTGGCGGTGGACGCGCTGCGCGCCTACGCCGAGGAGCACGCGATCGCCCTCACCCTGCAGCGCAGCCTGCTGCCCGCTCGGATCCCCGAGACACCGGGGCTGGAGATCAGCTGGCGCTATCAGCCGTCGCTGGACAACGTGGAGGTCGGCGGCGACTTCTACGAGGTGCTGCGGCTTGACGATCGGGTGCTCATCGCCATCGGGGACGTCCAGGGGCACTCGTTACTCGCCGCGACGGTCATGGCGGAACTCCGCCACGCGCTGCGCGCCTCCCTCATCGGCACCGTGGACCTGGGCGCCTCCATGGCACTGCTCAACAACGTCCTGCGGCGCTATCACCCCGGCATGACCGCCACGGTCTGCCTGATCATCGTCGATCCGGCCACCGGGAAGATGGAGATCGCCAACGCGGGTCACATCCCGCCGTTGTTCATCGGTCACGGGGAGTCCCGCTACGACCGCCTGGGCAATCTCCTGCTGGGCGTGGCCGAGGAGACCTACCGGATCGACCGGCTGACCCTGCCTGAGGAGGGGGGCGTGCTGCTGTTCACCGATGGGCTCGTCGAGGACCGCGACAAGCTGCTCGACGAGAGCCTGGAGATCGTGCGGCACCTGGCGGAGACCGTGGAGGACGATCTGGAGCTCTTCTGCGACCGGCTGATCAAGCAGTTCGGCGCCCGGGAGGACGACGTGGCGCTCGTGGCGTTCCGCCGCAGCCCCTCTCGCTGAAAGCCGCGGGCCGCCTCGGGGAAGCGGGTCGCCTCGGGGAAACCGGACCGGTGCCCGCCACGCCGCGCCCCACCGCACCTGTGGTCGAGGCGGGGCGCGGACGGGACGGGCGGCCGGCTCAGACGGTCTCGACCGGCTTGGCGGTCCTCTCCAGCTCGGCGAAGAGACCGGGCAGAACCCTGGCGTGCAGGATCGTGCCGTCTCCGGTGTGCTCAAGGCCGAGCACCTCGCCCTCCCGGTGGGCCCGGGAGATGAGGTCGCCGCGCTGGTACGGCACGAGCAGCCGGACCTCCTGGTCGAAGCGGGGCAGCTCCCGCTCGATCACGGCCATCAGCTCGTCCATGCCGGCGCCGGTGCGGGCCGAGACGACGACGGTGTGCCTCTCCCTGGCGGTCAGCTGGGCCAGCACCACCGGGTCGGCGACGTCGGCCTTGTTGATGACCACGATCTCCGGAATGTCGCGGGCGCCCTCGATGTCGGCGACCACCTCCCGCACCGCGGCGAGCTGCGACTCCGGATCGGGGTGCGAGCCGTCGACCACGTGCAGGATCAGGTCGGCGTCGCCGACCTCCTCCAGGGTGGAGCGGAACGCCTCAACGAGCTGGTGCGGCAGATGCCGGACGAATCCGACCGTGTCGGCCAGCGTGAACAGGCGGCCGTCCGGCGTGTGCGCCCTGCGGACGGTCGGGTCCAGCGTGGCGAACAGGGCGTCCTCCACCAGCACTCCGGCACCGGTGAGCCGGTTCAGCAGCGAGGACTTGCCCGCGTTGGTGTAACCGGCGATGGCGACGGCCGGAACCTCGCGCTCCAGTCGCCGCGCCCGCTTGGTCTCACGCGAGGCGGTCATCTCGACGATCTGGCGGCGCAGCTTGGCCATCCGCTCGCGGATCCGGCGCCGGTCCAGCTCGATCTTGGTCTCACCGGGGCCTCGTCCGCCGATGCCGGCGCCGCCCGCGGCGCGTCCACCGACCTGGCGGGACAGGTTGCCACCCCAGCCTCGCAGGCGCGGCAGCAGGTAGCTGAGCTGGGCGAGCTCCACCTGCGCCTTGCCCTCGCGGCTCTTGGCGTGCTGGGCGAAGATGTCGAGGATCAGCATGGTCCGGTCGATGACCTTGACCTTGACGACCTCCTCAAGCTGGCGGAGCTGGCCGGGACTCAGCTCGCCGTCACACACGACGGTGTCGGCGCCGGTGGCGGAGACGATGTCGGCGAGTTCCTGTGCCTTGCCCGAACCGATATAGGTCGCCGTGTCGGGCTTCTGACGGCGCTGGATCAGCCCTTCCAGCACCTCCGAGCCGGCGGTCTCGGCGAGCAGCTTCAGTTCGAGGAGCGAGTTCTCGGCGTCGATCGCCGTACCCGAGGTCCAGACGCCGACCAGGACGACCCGCTCAAGTCGCAGCTGGCGGTATTCGACCTCGGTGACGTCCTCCAGCTCGGTGGAGAGGCCCACGACCCGGCGCAGCGCCTGGCGCTCGGCCAGATCCATCTCACCGGTCTCGGGCAGGTCGTCGAATCGGTCAAGGTCCAGCGGCTCACGAGTGTCTATGTCGTTGCTCCATTCAGATGCGTGGTCCGTGTTCTCTTAGGAGAACGCCCGAACACCTCAGGTCTCTTCCCCATGATGGTGCCACGCGAACGTCCGGGCCTTCATCTGGTTATCCGGCCGCTCACCCACCGTCACCGCCGGCCGGGTTCCGTGGACGACCTCAGGAGGGCAGCACGTCGACGCTCCCCGCGCCGGCCCGCACCGAGACGCGGTGGGAGGAGGACGGGACGTCGGTGACCTTGACGGTTCTCTCTCCCGAGCCGGTCTCGGCCGTCACGTTGTAGTCGGCCCGCGGCAGCCGTACGGCGGCGTCGCCGGAGCCGGTCTCGATCTCGACGTGGTCGGGCACGGCGTCGAACCTCAGCTCGACGTCGCCGGAGCCGGTGGTGGCGACGAACCGCTTGGCCCCCGTGGAGGCGGCCTCGATGTCGCCGGAGGCGGCTTGGGCGTTCACCTCACCCGTCAGCCCGCGCATGGTGATGTCACCCGCGCTGGATCCGAGCGTCGCCTTGAGGCCCCTGGGAACCTCGACCTTGTAGTCCACCGAGCAGTTCTCGCCGGAGCACTCCTGGCTCAGGGTGAGCGTGCCGCCCGACACGGGGTGCTCGGTCTTGGGCCTGTTCCTCTGGTCGCCGGTCCAGTGGAGCGTCTCGGTCACCCGGACCCCGGACCGATCCGACTCGTTGACCTCGATGTCCCCGGAGTCGGTGTGAACCTCCAGCGCGGTCAGACTCCCGCCTACGTCGTAGGAGGTGATGGCCTGCTCCTGGTCACCGAGGTCGACGTCGAGGCGGCAGCCGGACAGCACGAGGACCGAACCCAGGAGTGCCCCCGCGGCGATCGTCTTCTTCATGAGTCCCAGTCCTCGATTTCCGGGAGGCGTCTCGCCTCCCACGAACGGCTCCGCCTCTCCCCTGTGGAGGGAGCCACCTCAACTGTCGTCGAGCGCGTCCCCCCGTTCATCGGGGAAGCCCCCGACGCGGCCCCTTAGGAGACCCCTGTTTTTGACCGGTAAGTGACCATGAAGTAGCGTCGATTCCACAATTCAGAAGTGGTTTTCCACTATGCGGAAAGGAAGCCCATGGACGGCGTTGAGATCACCGGTCCCCCGCAGGACCGGTTCGAGGAGATCCTCACGCCGGAGGCCCTGGCCTTCACGGCCACCCTCCAGCGGGAGTTCGACCCCCGGCGTCTTGAGCTGCTGGACGCCCGCCAGGCACGCCAGGCGGAGCTGTCTGCCGGCGGCACCCTCGACTTCCTGCCCGAGACCCGGCGGGTGCGCGAGTCCGAGTGGCGGGTCGCCCCGCCCGCCCCCGGCCTGGTGGACCGCCGCGTGGAGATCACCGGCCCGGTGGACCGGAAGATGACGATCAACGCACTGAACTCCGGGGCCAAGGTCTGGCTGGCCGACTTCGAGGATGCCAACGCCCCGACCTGGGAGAACACGGTCAACGGCCAGCTCAACCTGCGTGACGCGCTGGACCGGACCATCGATTTCTCGGCGGGTGACAAGCACTACGCGCTCAAGCCCGACGAGGAGCTCGCCACCGTCGTCGTGCGTCCGCGCGGCTGGCATCTGGAGGAGAAGCACCTCACCCTCGACGGCGCCCCGTTCTCCGCCTCGATCGTCGACTTCGCCCTCTACTTCTTCCACTGCGCGCGGCGGCAGCTCGCCAAGGGCAGAGGCCCCTACTTCTACCTGCCGAAGATGGAGTCGCATCTGGAGGCCCGCCTCTGGAACGACGTCTTCGTCAGGGCCCAGGACCTGCTCGGCATCCCGCGGGGCACGATCCGGGCGACCGTCCTGATCGAGACCTACCCGGCCGCGTTCGAGATGGAGGAGATCCTCTACGAGCTGCGCGACCACTCCGCCGGTCTCAACGCGGGCCGCTGGGACTACCTGTTCAGTGTGATCAAGAAGTTCCGTACCCGGGGCCGGGAGTTCCTGCTGCCCGAGCGGAACGCGGTGACCATGACAGCCCCGTTCATGCGCGCCTACACCGAACTCCTGGTCCGCACCTGTCACAGGCGCGGCGCCCACGCCATCGGCGGCATGGCCGCGTTCATCCCCTCCCGCCGCGACCCCGAGGTCAACAGGGTCGCCCTGGAGAAGGTCACCGCCGACAAGACCCGCGAGTCCACCGACGGATTCGACGGCTCCTGGGTGGCTCACCCCGATCTGGTCCCGATCTGCCGCGACGTCTTCGACGGCGTCCTGGGCGACCGGCCGAACCAGCTCGACCGGCTGCGCGAGGACGTCTCCGTCTCCGCCGCCGACCTGCTGGCGGTCTCCAAGACCCCCGGTGAGATCACCGAGGCGGGGCTGCGCAACAACGTGGACGTGGCGCTGCGCTACCTCGCGGCCTGGATGGGCGGGCTGGGGGCGGTGGCGATCCACAACCTGATGGAGGACGCCGCCACCGCCGAGATCTCCCGTTCCCAGACCTGGCAGTGGATCCACAACGACATCAGGCTTGCCGACACCGGCGCCGTGGTCACCAGGGATCTCGTCGAGCGGATCATCGACGAGGAGCTGGCCGGGATCAAGGCCGAACCCGGCTACGACGAGGCGCTCTACGCCCAGGCCACCGCCCTGTTCAAGGAGGTCGCCCTGGACGACGACTTCGTGGACTTCCTCACCCTGCCCGCCTACGAGCGCATGCCGTAGACCGCGGGGCGGGAGGCCCTCCCGGCCGAGGGCCTCCCGCCCCGGGGAGATGATGGTCTCGACCGGCTGATCGATCACGGCGGCGGGGGGGTGAGGCTCCCGGGCGCGCGGAAGGAGGGGCGATGTCGGAGCGGGCACTGGACGAGCCGGCCCGGCGGTTCCGGGAGTTCCTCGACCGCGGGTCGGTGATCACCGATCCGGTACGGCTGCGCACCTACGAATGCGACGGCCTGACCCACCACCGCGCCACCCCGGGGGTCGTCGTGCTGCCGGAGACCACCGAGCAGGTCGCGGCCGTGGTGAGGATCTGCGACGAGTACGGCGTGCCGTTCGTGGCCAGGGGCGCGGGGACGGGGCTGTCGGGCGGGGCGCTGCCCAGGACGGACGGGGTACTGATCGTCACCTCGAAGATGCGGCGGATCCTCTCGATCGACCTGGCGAACCGGCGAGCCGTGGTGGAGCCCGGCGTCACCAACCTGGCGATCACCGAGGCCGTCGCCGACCGGGGTTACTACTACGCGCCGGACCCCTCCAGCCAGCAGGTCTGCTCCATCGGCGGCAACGTTGCGGAGAACTCCGGCGGCGCGCACTGCCTGAAACACGGTTTCACGGTCAACCACGTGACGGCCCTGGAGATCGTCACCCCGGACGGCGACATCGTCGAGCTGTCGGACACCGATCCGGGTTACGACCTGCTGGGCGTCTTCGTCGGCTCGGAGGGCACACTCGGCATCGCCACCAAGGTCACCGTACGGCTGACGCGCGCCCCCGAGGCCGTGACGACGCTGCTCGCGGCGTTCGACGGCGTCGAGCGGGGCGGCCAGGCGGTGTCCGCCGTCATCGGGGGCGGCATCCTGCCCGCGGCGATCGAGATGATGGACGCCCTGGCGGTCGAGGCGGCCGAGGCCGCGGTGGCCTGCGCCTACCCCGAGGGGGCCGGGGCGGTGCTCATCGTGGAGCTGGACGGTCCGGCCGGGGAGGTGGCCCACCAGTTCGACGAGGTGACGCGGATCTGCCGGGAGAGCGGGGCGTTCGAGCTGCGGACCGCCGCCGGCCCGGTGGAGCGGGCGGCCATCTGGAAGGGCCGCAAGTCGGCCTTCGCCGCGGTGGGCCGGATCAGCTCCGCCTACATCGTGCAGGACGGGGTGGTTCCCAGGACCGCGCTGCCCGAGGTGCTGGCGGGCATCGACCGGCTGTCGCGGAAGTACGGCATCCGGGTGGCCAACGTCTTCCACGCCGGAGACGGCAACCTGCACCCGCTGGTGCTGTTCGACGACGCGGAGCCCGGCGCGGGTGAGCGGGCCGAGCTCGTCTCGGGCAGGATCCTCGATCTCTGCGTCGAGCACGGCGGCTCCATCACCGGCGAACACGGTGTTGGTGTAGACAAGTCCCGATATATGACGAAGATGTTCTCCGACGACGATCTGGACACCATGCAACTGGTCCGCTGCGCCTTCGACCCCCGCGGCCTGTCGAACCCGGGCAAGGTCTTCCCCACCCCGCGCCTGTGCGGCGAGGCCCCGGGAGTCCGCAGAGGCGTGCATCCGCTGGTCGAGTCGGGGCGGGCGGAGCAGTTCTGATGGACGCCTTGCGCGACACGGGCGTGACGGTCAGAAAGGCCGTATCCGACGACGCCGTGGCCGGGGTGTCACCCCGCTGGGTGGCGCTGCCCGAAACCACCGGGGAGGTCGCCGCGCTGCTACGGGTCTCGGCCGAGCACGACCTCGCCGTGGTGCCGGTGGGAGACGGGACGAAGCTGGACTGGGGCAACCCGCCGGAACGCTGCGACCTGCTGATCGACACCCGCTACCTCACCCTCGACGGCGGATCCTCCGTCGAGCACGCCCCCGGCGACCTGGTGGCCCGGGTCAGCGCGGGGCTGCCCGTCGGCTCGCTCTCCTCGCTGCCCGGCTTCTCCGGCTTCCGGCAGGAGCTGGCGCTGGACAACCCGCTCCCGGCGGGCACCGTGGGCGGCACGCTCGCCACCGCGATCGCCGGCCCCCGCCGGTTTCGCTACGGCACCGCCCGCGACCTGCTGATCGGCGTCACGGTCGTACTGGCCGACGGCACGATCGCCAGGTCCGGCGGCCGAGTGGTCAAGAACGTCGCCGGCTACGACCTGGGCAAGCTGTTCTGCGGCTCCTACGGCACGCTCGGCGTCATCACCGAGGCGATCTTCCGCCTCCATCCGGTCCCGGCCGACCGCCGCTGGATCACCGCGGAACTCCCCGCGCCCGGCGTCCCCGCCGGGCTCGCGGCGTCCCAGGCCGAGCCGAGCGCGATCGAGGTGGACTGGCCGGACCTCCGGGGCGGGCTCACCGTGGCGGTCCTCATCGAGGGGACGGCCGCCGAGGAGCGGGCGCGTGCCGTGGGATCCCTGATCGACGGCCCCGTGCGGATCTCCGACCGGCCGCCGGGCTGGTGGAACACGCTGCCGGGCGAGGACGTGCTGCTGGAGCTGCGGGTCCCGCCCGCCGCCGTGGACGGCGCGCTGCGGGCGATCGCGGCCCGCGGGCTGCCCGCGCGGGTACGGGGATCGTCGGCGTCGGGAGTCCTTCGGACGGCGCTGCCCCCGGACACCGACGGGCCGGAGTTCGCCGGGTTCGTCACGTCGGTCCGCGACGAACTTCGCCGCCTCGGCGGCGGGCTGACCGTGCTCACCGCGCCGCCCGGACCGGCGAGCCTGGTGGACCGCTGGGGGCCGGTGGGCGCGCTGCCGCTGATGCGGCGGGTCAAGGAACGGTTCGATCCCGACCGGAGAATGTCTCCCGGCCGGTTCGTGGGAGGGATCTGATGTGGACCCCGAGCTGATCAAAGACTGTGTGCACTGCGGGTTCTGCCTGCCCACGTGCCCCACCTACGTCCTGTGGGGCGAGGAGATGGACTCTCCCCGAGGCCGGATCCACCTGATGAAACAGCACGTCGAGGGCACGCCGCTGACGCCGGAGATGGCCGGGCACTTCGACGCCTGCCTGGGGTGCATGGCCTGTGTGACGGCCTGCCCGTCGGGTGTGCGGTACGACCGGCTGATCGAGCGGACGCGGGCCGAGGTGGAGCGGACACACGTCAGGCAGCCGGACGACCGGGCGCTGCGCGCCCTGATCTTCCAGCTCTTCCCCTACCCGCGGCGGCTGCGGGCGATGCGACTGCCACTGCGGCTCAGCGCGGGGCTGCGCCGCCGGATCACGCCCAGGCTGGAGCGGATCAATCCGTCCCTGGCGGCCATGGCCGATCTCGCTCCCCCGGCCCAGGCGGGGGTACGGCTGCCGCGCAGGGTCACGGCGCGGGGCAGGCGCAGAGCCACGGTCGGGATGCTCACCGGGTGCGTACAGGGCGAGTTCTTCCCGCAGGTCAACGCGGCCACGGCCCGGGTGCTGGCGATGGAGGGCTGCGACGTGGTGATCCCCGCGTCGCAGGGCTGCTGCGGGGCGCTGTCACTGCACTCCGGGCGCCCGCGGGAGGCCGCCCGGTTCGCCAGGCGGACCGTCGTCGCCTTCGAGCGGGCGGGCGTGGCGACGGTCGTGGTCAACGCCGCCGGCTGCGGGTCGACCATGAAGGAGTACGCCGAGATCCTCGAAGGCGAGTGGGCCGAGCGGGCACGGGCCATCCGGACCGTCGACCTGGCCGAGTATCTCGCCGAGCTCGGGCCGGCGGCCGAACGGCATCCGCTGCCGCTCACGGTGGCCTACCACGACGCCTGTCACCTGGCCCACGCGCAGGGCATCCGGTCCGAGCCCCGCCGGCTGCTGGCCGCCGTTCCCGGCCTGGAGCTCAGGGAGATCTCCGAATCGGCCATCTGCTGCGGGTCCGCGGGGATCTACAACCTCCTCCAGCCGGAGGCCGCCCGCGACCTCGGCGACCGCAAGGCGGAACGGGTGCTGGCCACCGGCGCCGACCTGCTGGTCTCGGCCAATCCCGGCTGCACCATGCAGATCACCTCGGCCCTGCGCCGCCGGGGCGCCGAGCCGATCCCCGTCGCGCACACCGCCCAGGTCCTGGACGCCTCGCTGCGCGGTCTGGCGAAGGTCCGATGAGCCCGGAGCACAGGGGTGGAGCGGACCCGGGGGGCCCGGGCCGGACCGGCGGAGCCGGCACCGGGGCATCCGAACGTGCGGGCGGAACGGGCGGAACGGGCGGAACGGGCGCCGGCGGCACGGTGCAGTCGGTGGACCGGGCGCTGGACGTGCTGGAGGCGCTGGCCGAGCGGGGCGGGGAGGCCGGGCTCTCGGAGATCGCGGCCGGGACGGGCCTGCCGTACGGGACGATCCACCGGCTGCTGCGCACCCTGCTCGGCCGCGGTTACGTGCGCCAGGAGTCCGACCGCCGTTACGCGCTGGGCGGCGCGCTGGTACGGCTGGGCGGGGTGGCCGAACGCATGGTCGGTACCCGGGCGCAGCCGTACCTGTCGAGAATGGTCGAACTGTCCGGTGAGACGGCCAATCTGGCGGTGCTGGAGGGAGACTTCGTGGTCTACGTCGCGCAGGTGCAGTCACCCCGGCGGCTGAGGATGTTCGCCGAGGTCGGCCGCCGGGTGCTGCCGCACAGCACCGCGGTGGGAAAGATCCTCATGGCCTGCCGGACCGACGGTGAGGTGGCGTCGCTGGTCGGGCGCACCGGCATGCCCCGCCGTACCACCGGCACGATCACCGACCTGCCCGGCATGCTCGCCGAGCTGGAGCGGGTGCGGAGGCAGGGATACGCCGTGGACCTGGGCGAGGAGGAGTCGGGCGTGCACTGCCTGGCCGTGGGGGTGCGCGACGGCGGCCGGATGATCGCCGCGATGTCGGTGTCGGGCCCCGCCGAGCGGATCGGCGCGCTCGACCGGGAGGAACTCGCCAGGGGCATGCGGAAGATCGCGGACGACTTCGCCTCCGAACTCGGGCTATGAGCCGGCGCACCCCTCTCAGCGCGGAGGAGAAGGCCCGGAGCGAGATGAACTTCGCCCCCTATGTCGCCCAGAGGCTCGTCGCCGACGGACGGTTCAGGGTGAGCGCCGACACCCCGGAGATGGTGGAGCTGTTCCAGGCGGTCGCCCGCCGGGTGGGCGAGATGCTCCAGCGGCCCGTGGTCAGCTACGCCAACGGCAGGTACATCGTGATCACCTTCGGCCAGGAGGAGGCCCCGGCCTCACTCGGCCTTGGGGAACATCGGCACAGCCGTTAGCGCCAGGCAGTTGATCTTGGCCGCCCGGCCCGGCGATCACCGCGCCGGGCGCACGCCCGTGAAGACCGTGGTGGCGGAGAGGAGGAAGGCGTCGGGCCGCCGCAGGACGCCCTCCGGCGCCCCGGGATCGAGCAGCACGTCGAGTGTCCCGCGGTCCTCCACGTCCAGGGACTCGCTCACCGTCTCGCGCAGCCGGGTCAGATGGCCGTGCAGGAAGGCGCGGGTCGTCTCGCCCAGGGGTGCCGGCAGGTCGAGGAGGGAGGCGAAGCCGCCGACGCCGGTGAGCCCGGCGCGGCCGAGCATCGCGGGCCAGTCCTCGACCACGGTGGTGCTGCCGGGCAGCTCGGCTCGCATGATCTCGAACCAGCGCTCCTGGGCGGCGTCGAGCCGGGCCTGGAGACCCGGCCGGCCGACGCCGATGTCGCGTGGGAGGAAGCGCATCGGCAGACCGCCCTCCGCTATGGCGAGCAGCCCGCCGGGCCTCAGCACACCGGCGAGCGCGTTCAGCGCGCCCTGCTGATCGCCGAGGTGGTGCACGGCCCGGCTGCTCCAGACCAGGTCCGCCTCACCGAGGCCGTCCTCCCCGTGCTCGTCACCGCTGTCCAGGCCCTCGGGCAGCTCCGCGTGCCGGACGGCCACCCTGCCGCCGAGGCCGAGCCGCTCGGCGCGGGCCAGGGCGCGGTCCAGCAGTCCGGGAGCGCCGTCCACGGCGACCACCTCGGCGTCCGCGAAGACCTCGGCGAGCACGCAGGTCATCACGCCCGGCCCGCTGCCGATGTCGAGGACGCGCCGGACCTTCGTCTCCGGGCCGAGCAGCTCCCTCAGACGGGCCGCAGTCCAGCGGAGGGCCGGGAGTTGCAGTTCGCCGTTGTTCTCCAGCTGGTCGGCCATGACCTCCCAGTCGATGTCGGTGTGGTGGTGTCCATGTCCATGTCCATGTCCGGAATCACTGTGTGGGCTCATGCCGAGGAGCGTGCACCTGCCGGGCGATAACGGCAACTCCTGTTGCCGATTCCGGGACGGCGGGATGGAATGTCCGCATGGACAGCCCACCGCCCTACCAAGCGGTCCTCGACGGGGTCGCCCCCCGCCTCAAACGGCTGCGCGCCAAGCGCGGCCTCACCCTGGCCGCGCTCTCCGAGGCGACCGGCATCTCCAAGAGCACCCTTTCCCGGCTGGAGTCCGGACAGCGCCGCCCCAGCCTGGAACTGCTGCTGCCGCTCGCCGGCGCGTACCACGTGCCCCTGGACGACCTGGTCGGCGCCCCCGAAGTGGGGGATCCCCGGATACGGCTGACACCCCGCGCCATGCCGAGCGGCGGTACGTTCGTCCCCCTGACCCGGAGCCCGGGCCCCCTCCAGGCGTACAAAATGATCATCCCTGACCGGGGTGCCGAGCCGGATCTCCGTACGCACGAGGGCTACGAGTGGCTGTATGTGCTGGAGGGCCGGCTGCGGCTCGTCCTCGCCGAGCACGATCTGGTCCTCGTCCCCGGCGAGGCCGCCGAGTTCGACACCCGGCTGCCCCACTGGTTCAGCAGCGCGGACGGGCGGCCCGTCGAGA
This sequence comes from Streptosporangium sp. NPDC006007, assembly GCF_040614315.1. Taxonomy (NCBI): domain Bacteria; kingdom Bacillati; phylum Actinomycetota; class Actinomycetes; order Streptosporangiales; family Streptosporangiaceae; genus Streptosporangium; species Streptosporangium sp. NPDC006007. The sequence continues at coordinate 223,410 of NZ_JBEXUG010000005.1, forward strand.
TCCTCAGCCTCTTCGGGAGACAGGGGGAGCGCATGCACGTCCGCGCGAGGCCCCGCGCGTGACGGGTCGCGACGCGACCCGCTCGCCGGCCCTCGCGGGAAAGCACGGAGAAACAGCGAACGGACGCTCAGCAGGAGTCGAGCACGGTCTGCATGGCGTCCTTCTCGGCGGACGTCACCCAGAGGTCGTACTTGACCTTCACCTGGATCTGACGGGAGACGTAGGAGCACCGGTAGGCCCGGCGCGGCGGCAGCCAGGTCGCCGCGTCGCCGGCGCCCTTCTGGCTGTTCAGCGGACCGTCCACGGCCAGCAGGTTCAGCGGATCGTTGGCGAGTTCCTTGCGCCTGTCCTCCGGGAGCCGCTGGGCGCCCTTCTGCCAGGCGTCGGCGAGGGCCACCACGTGGTCGATCTGCACCGCGGAACTGGTCTTCTGACCGCGCTCGAACGTGATGGTCTTGCCGCTGTAGGGGTCGTCCAGGATGCCGGTCAGCACGATGCAGTCGTGCGTGCCCGACTTGAAGGTCTCGGCCTTCAAGTCGCGCTTGAGGATGTCGTTGCGGGTGTCACAGCCGTTGTGGTCCACATCCGACCACGCGGGGCCGAAGCGCGTCCGGTCGAACCCGGTCATCGGAGCACGCCCCTTGACCGGGAGTTTCCCCAGCTCCGTGAGCGCCTCCGCCGAGGACCGCCCCTTCTCGGCGGGTGGGGTGCCGCTTCTCTGCCCCACAAGGCCGCAACCCACCAGTGTGAACACGATCGCCGTGGCGACCGTCCCTCGTCCCAGCGCCGACCGCACCATGCCACCCCTCACGTGTCCACCACCTATGAAGGGGCAAATTATTCTACATATCAACTCCAACGATAAAACCACGCCCGATCTCGCGCCGCCGCTGCCGGTGAGGACCTTGCGGCGCGGCGGCTCCGGCGGCTCGAATCGGAGTCCGAGGCGCCCGCGGGCGCGTTCGGCCACGGCCGTACGCGCACCGGGCCGCCCAGCCGGTTGCGGGCCGGTCCGGCCTCAGACCCGCCCGTAGGAGTCCTCAAGACGCTCGATGTCGTCCTCGTCGAAGTGACCGAAGGCGATCTCCAGGATCCGGGTGCCCTTCCCCGTGGAGCCGAGCCGGTGGGTCTGGCCCGCCCTGATGAGCACGCGGTCGCCGACCGAGGGCTCGATCAGCTCCCCGTCGATCTCGAACACGGCGCCCGGATCGAGAGCCACCCAGAGCTCGTCCCGGTGCTCGTGCCGTTGCAAGCTCAGCCGCTGTCCGGGCGCCACCTCGATGATCTTCACCGTGGACACCTCGTTGAGCGTGTACCGCTCAAAACCACCCCACGGACGCTCGTCGCGAACAATTGCGCCGAGCCGGTCGATCTCCTGCAAGATGCCTCCATTCGCTCCGCCTAGGTAACACGAACTCTCGCACGCGTGCGGGGCGGATGTGCGCGTTCCACAAGACCGAATCCTTGACTCGGGCAACACGACTACCTCAGGTTATGAGAATTCCGCCGTCCACCGGGATCACGGCCCCGGTCACGTAGGATCCGGCGTCGGAGGCGAGGAGGATCGCCACCGCGACGAGCTCGGCGGGGTCGCCGGGGCGCTTCATCAGCACCCGGTGCTCAAGCTGCCGGGCCAGGTACTCCGGGGCGTACCGCTCGGTCATCTCCGAGGCGAAGAAGCCCGGTTCGACGCAGTTGACCCGGATGCCGAGCCGGCCCGTCCACTGCTGAGCCAGATCGCGGGTGAGCCCGGCGACCCCGGCCTTGGAGGCGCTGTAGGCGGCCTGCGGCAGCCCGGCCGTGGTCTCCCCCAGGATGCTGCCGACATTGACGATGGAGGAGCCCGGCCTCATGACCCTGGCACAGGACTGCGCCATCCAGTAGGTGCCGTTCAGGTTGATGTCCACGACCCGCCGAAACTGCTCGGGGGTCTCCTTCAGGGCCGGCACCGCCGTACCGACACCGGCGTTGTTGATCAGGATGTCCACCGCGCCCAGTTCGGCGACCGCCGCGTCGGCCAGTGCCTGGCACTCCTCCGGCCTGGCCACGTCGGTCACCAGGGCCACGCACCGCCTGCCGGTCTCCTCGACCAGGGCGCGGGTCTCCGCGAGACGGTCCTCGCGGCGCGCGCCGATCACGATGTCCGCCCCCGCCTCGGCCAGACCTCGCGCGAAGGCGACGCCGAGCCCCGAGGAGGCACCGGTGACGATCGCGACCTTGCCGTCCAACCGGAATCGATCCAGCATCCGGATCCTCCTCGTACGCGCGAAGAATGTGGAACACGACTCTAGAGCGGACAGCACGACGCCCGCGGGGAGATCCCCCACGGGCGATGTGCCGTCACGGACTCTCCGAGAAGGACCGGGCACGCGCGGCGGCCGAGTGGTCACGGCGAGCCCGGCCCCCCACGGCCCGGTGATGTCCTGCGGCACCTCCCGGCGGGGGCGGTTCTACAGGCCGTACTCCTTGACGATGCGCTCGTGCCTCTCGACCTCGACGTCGACGGCCTTGGCCAGGTCGAGCCAGGCCAGCGGGTGCACCCAGCGCTCGGTGGCGTCGTCGAGCACCGCGTCGACCTCCACCGGGGTGACGTCCGGCGGGACGGCGATCCAGCCGAACACACCGGGCAGCTTCTCCCCCGAGGTCGGATGCGTCACGGTGTAGCTGTCGTCGCTGTAGACCCACATCGGCCAGCCGCGCTCGGCCATGACCTCGTTGAACTCGGTCCAGTCGGTCTCGCCGGGTGCCGCGCCGTCGAAGAACCAGCTGGTGTAGCCGCCGGGACGGAGCATGCTGACCGCGGCGAACGGCGGGATGAAGCCCTCCTGCTCCTCCGCGGTCTCCGGGAGCGGCTCAAGGAGCTGCGGTTCGAAGACGACCAGGTCACCGGCGTTGTACTCCATGCCGGGAGGCTGCGGAATGGCCAGGCGGGCCGTGGCCGGGCCGGTCCGCAGGCTGATGACCGCGCGCTGGCTGCCGTCGGGGGCGGGCAGGATGATGCGCACCAGGCCCATCTCCTCCTCGATCGGCCCCTCGGTGGACTGCAGCGGCATGCCGATCTTGGCGGTGCCCGCCCGGACGGTCTCCCAGTCCTCGGCGGCCGTCGCCATGGTGATCATCCGCCAGACGTCCTCCGGCTCGATCTCCTCGGAGTCGAGCACCTCACGCAGGATCATGGCGCCCTTGGCGTTGTCCCCGCCCTGCTGCACGGCCACGGACCACAGCCGGCTCGCCTCGACACCGGCCCCGGCGGCGACCGCCGCCTCCCCCTCGACCGCGGCCTGCTCCCAGCGCTCCCGCGCGCGGTACAGACGCCCCAGGGCCAGATGACGCTGGGCCCCGGAGAGCAGCTGCGCCATCTGCTCCAGACGCTCGTCCTGTCGGGCCTCGATCAGCAGGCCGACGAGGTAGGAGACGTCCTGCGGGTCGGCGGCCCCGATGTCGCCGGACTCGACCAGCGTGGTCCAGTAGATGTCCACCCCCCTGGCCGGATAGCCGAGGAAGCCCAGCGTCGTGGTATGCCGCCGGGTGGCCGGCAGATCCTGGCCGGAGAGCGGGGCCAGCCAGCCCACCCAGCGCTCGGGGTCGGCGTTGAAACCGTCGGCGGCGTCGAAGTAGGCGACCAGCTCGGCCTCGGGGCCGGGAGCCTCCGGCGCGACGACCCCGTCGGCGGCCGTACGCAGCGCGGCGATCCGCTCGGCGACGTCACCGGGGTTCCTCAGCTCACCCGCCGCCGACTCGGCGACGTCCGCCAGCAGCCGGGCCTGCCAGACCCCCTGCCGGATGACCGCCAGGTCACCGGCGATCAGCGCGAGCTCGGCCCGGGCGTGATAGCCGCCCATCATGGCGAAGTAGTCGATCCACTGCTTGAGCACCCGGCCGAGCTGCCAGGTGTTGGTGATGCGCGCGGACCCGGCGAGACCGCGGATGGCACGCGCCCACTCGACCCAGTCACGCGGATGATCGCCGACCACGTCGAGGTCGGGCAGCGCGTCGACGGACTCCTGCATCCGGTCCAGGGTGGCGAGCACGAGCGCGCGCAGCACGCCCTCACGGTGCGCCTTGGCGATCGGGTCGTCGGGCTTGAACCCGGCGGCGGCGTCGAGCGCGGTGAGCGCGTCCTCCGCGCGCCCGGCGGCCAGCAGCGCGCGGGCCGAGGCCGCGCCCAGTTCCCAGCTCGCCTCCCGGCCCGCGTCGCCCAGCCTCGCCACGGCGGACTCCGCGTAGGTGACCGCCTCGTCGGCGCGCCCGGCGTCCACCAGAGCCGCGACGTACTGCTCGGCGACGGCCGGGAAGGCCAGCGAGTCGGGCCCGATCTCGACGGCGCCGAGGACCTCCAGCCGCTCGGCCGCGTATCCGGGGCCGTCGGTGTTCGCCTGGACGAGGGCCAGCGCGGCGACGGCGCCGGGAGCGGCCGGGCAGTCACGGACATCCTCCCGCCGGGCGAACTCGACCAGGGTCTCCGCGTCGGCCACGGCGACCGCCCCCTGGGCACGATCACCCACGCGTCCGATCAGGTGCCAGTAGCGGGCGTAGAACTCCAGCCAGGGCAGCTCCAGACTCGCCGCCTGCTGCGCGATGGCCGGCGCCAGCACGTCGAGCTGCGAGTATCGGCCCTCCAGCGCCTGCGCGGGCACATCGCCGATCGCCATGGCAAGACCGGTGTTCCCGGCTTCGTGCAGTTGCCGCTGGGTGTCGCCGACCCAGGCCCAGATGTCCACGTCCATGAGACGTCAGTCTGCCAGGTCGGCGACCATGCCCCAAACGGCTCCGCCATCCGGCCGGCCGGTCCGCGGCGGGGGATTCGACCGTGCTCAGCGGAGTCGGCCGCGTCCGGCGCCGGAGCGTGACGGCGGCGGCCGTCTCAGAGGGTCAGCTCCCCTGAGGCGACGAGTACGGCGGGACCCGCGAGATGACTGGTGTGCTCCTCCAGGGTGACGGCGACCGTGCCGCCGGGGACCTGGACCGTCCAGGTGCCGACGCTCTCCCCCGCCAGCCGCGCCGCGGCCACGGCCGAGGCGACCGCGCCGGTGCCGCAGGACCGCGTCTCACCCGACCCCCGCTCGAAGACCCGCATCACCACGCGCCGCGGCCCCACCGGGTTGAGCAGCTCGATGTTCACCCCGGCCGGGAAGATCGCCGGATCGAACGCGGGCTGGTGACCCAGGTCGAGCTGGGTGACCGGGTCGCCGATGACACAGGCCAGATGGGGGTTGCCCATGTCGATGTGGAGGCCGTCGTACTCGTGACCTCCCACGGTCGTGGTGCTGTGGCCCAGCACCCGGGGCGCCCCCATGTCCACGGTCACGTCGCCGGTCTCGGCCAGCCGTACCCGCCTGACCCCGGCCCGGGTCGCCACGCCGAACTCGCCCGCCTCGGCCAGCCCCGCGTCGACCAGGTAACGGGCGAAGACCCGTATGCCGTTGCCGCACATCTCCGCGGCGCCGCCGTCGGCGTTGCGGTAGTCCATGAACCACTCGGCCTCGCCGGCCTGACCGGCCACCTCCGGGCTGAGCTTCGTCCGCATCACGCGCAGCACCCCGTCTGCGCCGATCCCGGCCCGCCGGTCGCACACCGCCGCGACCAGCGCCGCGGACAGCTCCAGCTCACCGTCGGGATCGGGAAGGATCACGAAGTCGTTCTCGGTACCGTGCCCCTTGACGAATCGCATGCCCCAACTCTATCCAGGCCGATCAGGGCGACGGCCCCGGGCTCCGTCCACGCCCTGTCCACTCCCTTTCCATGCCCTGTCCATTTCCTTGCCGGATTCTGTCCATGCCCTGTCCATCTTCCGCACCCGTCCCCATCCTGTCCCCCTGTCCATTCCGGCCGGGATGGCCACCCCGCACCTCCGCCGACGACGGCGGATCATCGGCGCGCCGCGGTGAGCGCCCGGGCGAGAAGGTCCGGCGCCTGCTGAGACAGCCAGATCACCCGGGGGTCGCGGCGGAACCACGACTCCTGGCGGCGGACGAACCTGCGCGTCGCGCGGATCGTCTCCTCCATGGCCTGCTCCTCGCTCCACTCGCCGTCGAGGAAACGGAGCACCTGGGCGTATCCGAGCGCGCGGCTGGCCGTACGGCCCTTGGCGAGCCCCTTCGCGGCGAGCCTCCCGACCTCCTCCACCAGCCCGGCCTCCCACATCCGCCGCACCCGCGCGGCGACCCGCTCGTCCAGGATCTCCCTCGGCACCTCCACCCCCAGCTGCACGCTGTCGTAGACCGCGTCGTAGGAGGGCATCGTGGCGGAGAACGGCCGCCCGGACAGCTCGATGACCTCCAGCGCCCGGACGATCCTGCGTCCGTTGCCGGGAAGAATCGCCTCGGCCGCCTTCGGATCCCGTTCACGGAGCCGCTCATACAGGGGGAGGGGGCCCGCACGCTCCAGTTCCGCCTCCAGGCGGGTGCGGATCTCCGGATCGGTGCCGGGAAACTCCAGGTCGTCCAGGGCGGCCCGCACGTAGAGGCCGGACCCGCCCACCAGGATCGGCACGACCCCCCTGCCCCGGAGGTCGTCGATCAGCGGGCGGACCAGCGACTGGTACTCGGCCACACTCGCGGCCTTGGTCACCTCCCAGATGTCGAGCAAATGATGCGGAACCCCACGCCGCTCGGCCGGGGAGAGTTTCGCCGTTCCGATGTCCATTCCTCGGTAAAGCTGCATGGAGTCGGTGTTGACGACCTCTCCCCCGAGTTCGAGGGCGATATCCACGGCGAGGTCGGACTTCCCGGCCGCGGTGGGTCCGATGACGGCGATGACTGGTAGCTGACGCACAGTGATAAGTGTGTCAACTCTCTGGGTATGTATGAGAGACGACGCTTTGTCGCGTCGGATCGGGGGATTCACCTATGTCGATCTTCGACAAGGTCAAGAGCCTGCTGGGCGAGCACAGCACCAAGGCCGAGGAGCTCGCCAAACAGGGCATCGACAAGACCGCGCAGGCCGCCAGGGAACGGACCGGCGGCAAATACGACGAGCACATCGACACCGCGTCGGCCAAGGCCCGGGAGATGGCCGACAGGATCGACGGTCAGACCGGCACGCCGCGGACCCCTGGCCAGAGCGACGCGTACGGGGCAGAGGGCGCGAGTGACACCTCCCCTGCCGCCGACCGGCCTGACCCCTACGGGGTGACGGACGACGACACGTCAACGGCCTCCGGCCAGACCGGCCCCTACCGGAAGCCGGACGACGGCGGCACGCCTCCCGCCTCCGGCTGACTCCGGTCAGGGCATCCGGGCCGGCATCGGGCCACCGGGCCGGCTCCGGCCGGAACGGCCGGACAGACCGTCGACACAGGCGCGGGACCAGCCGGCAGGGTCCCGCGCGGTTCCCGTGCGCCCAGATCTCCGGCCTCCCTCGGGCTCCCCCGCCGCGCTCCGGGCCTCACCGTCCTTTCGCCCGGCTGTCTCCCCTGTCGCCCTGCCTTCCGGTATCCGGACAGCCGTCCGGTTCACCCCCAGTCGAGCATCGGCTGCAGGTAGCCCTCCAGGGTCAGCAGCCACCGTTTGGACTCCACACCCTCTCCCCCGCTGAAGCCGCCGAGCCCGTTCCCGGCGACCACCCGATGACAGGGAACGATGATGGGGACGGGGTTGGCTCCCATGATCGATCCGATCGCCCTGGCGGGAACACCCGTCCCGCTCCGCGTGGCCAGCTCGCCGTAGGTCACGGCCCTGCCGTAGCCGACGGTCTCGTACAGCGTGCCGAGCACCCTGCGCTGCACGGGCGAGGTCAGCCGCCAGTCCACCTCCACGCCGAAGTCCCGCAGCCTGCCCGCGTAGTATTCGGCGAGCTCACCGAGGACGGGGGCCGTCCGGTCCGGATCGTCCACCTCGGGCAGGCCGAGCCCCTCCAGGGTGCGGGCCTTGAGCCCACGGCTTCTGGCGCTCCAGCCGACCGCCGCCACGCCGTCCTCCGTGACGGCGACGAGCATGTCCCCCAACGGTGTCGGAACACTCCCGAACGCCACGGTTCCTGCCATGCGGACTCTGCCTCTTCCTGAACTCGTCGTCCTCGGTACCTCAAGCGCGGTCCCCACCCGCGACGGTGGTCGCAACAGGCAGAACCCTTTATAAAGTAAGAACCCCTCATAGATCCATATTTCTTCCCGTCCTTGGGGTTGCCCGCCCAGATCTCGGCGAACATTCGGGGAGGCCGTCTCCTCCACCGGCCGTGGTGCGGCGGACGGGCCGGAGGGGGGGAACAGCCCCGACACGGCACTCCGGCCGCCGCCTCGCGGTACGGCCACCCGGTCGCCACCGAGGCGGGACGGGCTCACTCCGTCCAGCGGGCGACGAAGTAGCCGACGCCGTAGGGGGCGTCGTCGTAGAGGACCTCGCCGCTGAGCGCTCCCCCGGCACCGGCGAGGACCTGAAGGGCCGCGCGGCCCGCGACCCAGAGCTCGGCGGCCAGGCGGGGGTCGAGATCGGGAACCTCGGCCCGCGCGAGCGCCCCGACGATCGCGGCGTTGTACGGCGCGGCACGAGGGTCCAGGTATCCCGGGGACTTCTCGGTGAGACAGGCGGAGCCGTCGGCCATGACCAGCAGCGCGACCCGCTCGGCGTCGCCGGCCAGCCGTACGCCGAGGGCCGCGCACCTTTCCGCGGGGGCGTCGAACGGCACGGCGTGGAACCCCGACGCGGTCAGGCCCCCCCACTCCAGCAGCCGGCGGCCGACCGACAGGGAGAGGGGCAGGACGGGGTCACCGTCCCCTATCCGGACGTCGACTCCCCAGGGTGCCAGGCTTCCGGCGGCGTCGGCGCCGTAGGTTCCCGCCCGGTCGGCGCCGCCGACCACCACGATCGCGTCGGGCCCGCCCTCCCCCAGGGCGCGCACGGCGGCGGCACAGGCCGCCCGGAGCCCGTCGAGCTCCGGGGCCGCGGCACCGGCCAGCTCGGGGATCAGCAGCGGAGGATGCGGGCATACGGCCGCGGCGACAAGCACCTCGTCAGCGTAACCGAGCGCTCACTTCCGACAGCCGTCACCCCGCGACGGGAGGGCTCTCCGGAGGAGCCGGGGCGTCAGGGGCGGGGGGAGCAGCCGGGGGTCTCCTGGAGCGCCGGGGCCGCGGGGCGGCCGATCGAGGGCATGCCGAGCATGACCCCGGAGCCGGCCACCGGACCCGCCTGCCTGGCCTCCCAGGCGTCGCCCGCGCGGGTACGGCGCAGCTCGGACGCGGAGCCGTCGGCCACCAGGTGATGAGGGGCCGCGTAGGTGACCTGAACGCGGACCATGTCACCGGGGCGCGGAACCTCGGCGCCGGGGGTGAAGTGGACCAGGCGGTTGTCGGGGGCCCGGCCGGACAGGCGGTTGGTCGCCCCGTCCTTGCGGCCCTCCCCCTCGGCCACCAGCACCTCAAGCGTCCGGCCGACCTGTGTCCTGTTCTCCTCCCAGGAGATCTCGGTCTGCAGGGCGACGAGCCGTTCGTAGCGCTCCTGCACGACCTCCTTGGGAACCTGGCCGTCCATGGTGGCGGCGGGCGTGCCGGGCCGGATGGAGTACTGGAAGGTGAAGGCGTTGGCGAACCGCGACCGGCGCACCACCTCCAGCGTGCCCTGGAAGTCCTCCTCGGTCTCGCCGGGGAAGCCCACGATGATGTCGGTGGAGATGGCCGCGTCGGGCATGGCGGCGCGGACCCGCTCGATGATGCCGAGGTAGCGCTCGGCCCGGTAGGAGCGGCGCATGACCTTGAGGACCCGGTCGGAGCCGGACTGCAGGGGCATGTGGAGCTGGTGCATCACGTTGGGCGTCTCGGCCATGGCCTCGATGACGTCGTCGGTGAACGCGGCGGGGTGCGGGCTGGTGAAGCGGACCCGCTCCAGCCCCTCGATCCCGCCGCAGGCCCGCAGCAGCTTGCCGAAGGCGAGCCTGTCGCCGAACTCCACGCCGTAGGTGTTGACGTTCTGACCGAGAAGGGTGACCTCCAGCACGCCCTGGCCGACCAGGGTCCGCACCTCGTTGAGCACGTCCCCCGGGCGGCGGTCCCTCTCCTTGCCGCGCAGTGACGGCACGATGCAGAACGTGCAGGTGTTGTTGCACCCGACCGAGACCGACACCCACGCGGCGTAGGCGGACTCCCGCTTGGTCGGCAGCGTGCTCGGGAAGGTCTCCAGGAACTCCTTGATCTCGACCTGGGCCTCCTGCTGGACGCGCGCCCGCTCCAGCAGCACCGGCAGCGAGCCGATGTTGTGGGTGCCGAACACCACGTCCACCCAGGGCGCCCTGCGGACGATCTCCCCCTGGTCCTTCTGCGCCAGGCAGCCGCCCACGGCGATCTGCATGCCCGGGTTGCCGATCTTCGAGGGGCGCAGGTGCCCGAGGTTGCCGTAGAGCCGGTTGTCGGCGTTCTCCCGTACGGCACAGGTGTTGAACACGACCACGTCGGCCGTCTCCCCCTCGGGCGCCGGGACGTATCCGGCGTCTTCGAGAAGGCCCGACAGGCGCTCGGAGTCGTGCACGTTCATCTGGCACCCGTAGGTACGTACCTGGTACGTGCGGGCGCTCTCCACGGTGGCAGTCATCTCAAGACAAGGGTAGGCGCTCCGCCGACCCCCGGGTACGGCTCACGCGGCCGGGCACCCACCCCGGAAAGGACACCTCGACAGACCGGGAAGACCGGAAGCGGGGACAAGCTTTACCCGAGACGGGCAGGCTGTGATCGGATCGGTACCGCAGGGTTAGCCCGAGGTGCCCCTTACAGCTTTACGTTGTGTTTCATGACGGAGAACGGGGATGCGACTCCTCTGGTTGTCCTTGCGGACGTCAACAAGCATTTCGGCAGTCTGCACGTCCTGCGTGACATCAACTTGACGATCTCCCGAGGTGAGGTCGTCGTCGTGATCGGGCCCTCGGGCGGCGGCAAGTCGACCCTGTGCCGGACGATCAACCGGCTGGAGACCATCGACAACGGCACGATCACCTTCGACGGCCGGCCACTCGCCGCGGAGGGCAGGGCTCTGGCCCGGCTCAGATCCGAGGTCGGCATGGTCTTCCAGTCCTTCAACCTCTTCGCGCACAAGACGATCCTGGAGAACGTCACCCTTGGGCCGATCAAGGTCCGGGGTCTCGCCAGGCCCGAGGCCGAGCGACGGGGCATGGAGCTGCTGGAGAGGGTCGGGATCGGCGCCCAGGCGTCGAAGTATCCGGCGCAGCTCTCGGGAGGTCAGCAGCAGCGCGTGGCCATCGCCCGAGCCCTGGCCATGGACCCCAAGATGATCCTGTTCGACGAGCCGACCTCGGCGCTGGACCCGGAGATGGTCCAGGAGGTGCTCGACGTCATGATCGGCCTGGCCGCCGACGGCATGACGATGATGGTCGTCACCCACGAGATGGGGTTCGCCCGCCGCGCGGCGGACCGGGTGGTCTTCATGGCCGAGGGCCAGATCGTCGAGGAGAACACCCCCGAGCGGTTCTTCACCGGTGCCCGGACCGACCGGGCCAGAGACTTCCTCTCCAAGATCCTAACGCACTAGCGACTCACCCCTCTTGAGGAAAGACGAGGTAGCAGGATGCGTGTACGTCGTGTTGGAGCCGTGGTGATCACCGTGGCGGCCCTGGCCGCCGGAGTCACCGCGTGCGGTGGGGGCGGCGACACGTTCGTCGTCGGCATCAAGATCGACCAGCCGGGCCTGGGCCAGAAGCAGCCCGACGGCTCGTTCAAGGGTTTCGACGTCGATGTGGCGAAGTACGTCGCCAAGGAACTCGGCTACAAGGACGACCAGATCGAGTTCAAGGAGGCCAGCTCCGCCAACCGCGAGTCGTTCATCCAGCAGGGCCAGGTCAACGCCGTGATCGCGACCTACTCGATCACCGACGACCGTAAGAAGAAGATCGGTTTCGCCGGGCCGTACCTCATCACCGGCCAGGACATCCTGACCCGCGCGGACGACACGACGATCAACGGCGTCGAGGACCTGAAGACCAAGAAGGTCTGCGGCGCCCAGGGATCGTCCTCGCCCAAGCGCCTGGTGGACAAGTTCGGCGAGGCCTGGAAGGACCAGTACCTCACCGAGCAGCAGGGATACGGCGCCTGCCTGCCGCTGCTGGAGAACAAGCAGGTCGACGCGATCTCCACCGACGCGACGATCCTCGCCGGGTTCGCCACCCAGTCCCCCGGCAAGTTCCGCCTCGTCGGCAAGCCCTTCTCCGAGGAGAAGTACGGCATCGGCGTGAAGCTGGAGGACAAGGAACTCCGCGAGAAGATCAACAAGGCCGTCGAGAAGATGTTCGCCGACGGCAGCTGGAAGAAGGCCGTGGACGCCAACTTCGGCGAGTTCGGCACGTTCTTCACCACGCCACCCGCCATCGAGCGCTACTGACCGGTCCGATCGGCCGGGGCGTCGACGTCCCGGCCGGCGGGCCTCTGGAGGGATGAGTGCAGGCACTCTTCGACGAATTCCCGGTCATCGTGGGCGCCTTCTGGCTGACGATACGGCTCACACTCGCCGGCGGGGCGCTGGCGCTGGTGCTCGGGACGGTCCTCGCCGGGATGCGGGTCAGCCCGCTGCCCGTGCTGCGCGGGATCGGCACGGCGTATGTGAACATCCTGCGGAACACCCCGCTGACCCTGGTGATCGTGTTCTGCGGGCTGGGACTCGGCCTGGTCCTGGACGTCTCGTTCTCCACGAGCCTGTCCACCAACTACCTCTGGTTGTCGATCATCGGTCTCTCCGCCTACACGGCGGCATTCGTCTGCGAGGCGATCAGGGCCGGGATCAACACGGTGCCGCTCGGCCAGGCCGAGGCGGCCCGCGCCATCGGTCTCACCTTCTTCCAGAACCTGAGGCTGATCGTGCTGCCCCAGGCGCTCCGAGCGGTGATCGCCCCGCTGGGCAGCATCCTGATCGCGCTGACCAAGAACACCACGATCGCCGCCGCCATCGGTGTCGGCGAGGCGTCGCTGACGATGAAGACACTCTTCGAGTCACACGGTGACGCGGTCGTCCCGATCTTCTTCGGGTTCGCGATGGGCTTCCTGATCCTGACCCTGCCGACCGGGTTGCTGTTCACCTGGCTGTCCAGGCGGCTGGCGGTGGTCCGGTGAGCGCGCTGACCACCGAACCGCGGCGGACCCGCGGGGGCGCCGGAACACCCGACCGGGTCAACGTCCTCTACGACGCGCCCGGCCCCCGCGCCCGGAGGCGCAACGCCGTGTTCACGGTGCTGGTCATCGTGGCCGCGCTGGTCGCCGGCTACACGATGGTCGTCAAGCTGAACGACAAGCACCAGCTCGACCCCGCCCTGTGGACGCCGTTCCTCCGGGGCGACGTGTGGGTCAACCTGATCCTGCCCGGCCTGCTGAACACGCTGAGCGCCGCGGCGGTCGCCGCTCTGATCGCGGTGCCGTTCGGTTTCGTCCTCGGCATCGGGCGGCTGGCCGACCACCCCTGGATCCGTGTCCCCGCGGGGGTGGTGGTGGAGTTCTTCCGGGCCATCCCACTGCTCGTCATGATCTTCGCGGTGATGTACGGCGGCAGCGCGGTCTTCGGGCTCACCGTGACCCCGTTCACGGCCGTGGTGATCGGCCTGGTGCTGTACAACGGCTCGGTGCTGGCGGAGATCGTGCGGGCGGGCATCCAGTCCATCCCGCGCGGTCAGTCGGAGGCCGCGCTCGCGGTCGGCCTGCGCAAGGGGCAGGTCATGCGGATGATCCTGCTGCCGCAGGCGGTCACGGCCATGATGCCGGCGATCGTCGCGCAACTCGTCGTGCTGCTGAAGGACACCGCCCTGGGGTTCATCGTCTCGTTCGAGGACCTGCTGAACGCGGGGGCGCGCGTGCTGCCGTCCAACTTCAACAACCTCATCCCCTCGGTGATCGTCATCGCGATCGTCTACATCATCATCAATCTGATCGTCGGCGCCTTCGCCACCTGGCTGGAACGGCGCAGCCGCCGCAGCCGGAGGACCTCGGCCAAGCCGATCGAGCCCCCCGGGGCGATCGTGGTGCCCGGTTCCCCGACCGGCGTCTCCGCCGTCGACTAGTCGACGCTCCCCCTCGGAGGAGCCCCCGCCAGCCGAGGTGTTCGCCTGCCCGCGGCCCCGATCAGCCGGGGTCGCGGTGCGTGCCCTGGCCGTCCGGGAAGACCTGATCGCCGCGATTGCGGTGACTATCTGCGACGTCCGGGAAAACCGGATCATCACCGTTTGAGGGCCGTCTTCAGCCGTCACGGAAAGTGAATTTCCGCATGTCACAGGGGATGAATGCCATACCGGCGACAGGCGGCGGGTTGGTCGGGCAGGATTGCGCCATGTCCCCCGAGCAGGCCATCCGGCCGTACGGTGCCTGGCCCTCACCGATCTCGTCCACCGGCGTCGCCCGGTCCGGGCTGCGCCTGGAATTCCCGACGGTGCGCGGCGAGGAGACGTGGTGGAGCGAGGACCGTCCCACCGAGGGTGGGCGGACCACGGTCGTGCACCGGGACGCCGACGGCACCTGCCGGGAGCTGCTGGCCGCCCCGTGGAACGCCAGGACCCGCGTCCACGAGTACGGCGGACGACCCTACGCGGTCGTCCCCGGCGGCGGCCTGGTGTTCACGAACTTCGCCGACCAGCGGCTCTACCTGCTCCTCCCCGGCGCCGAGCCACGACCGATCACGCCGGAACCCGCCCTGGAGGCCGGCCTGCGCTACGCGGACCTGCTGGTGTACGACGGACAGGTCTGGTGTGTCCGCGAGCGGCACCACGACGACGGCGAGGTCAGCCGTTCGATCGTCTCCGTCCCGCTGCACGGCGGGACCGAGCCGCGCGAGTGGGTCGGCGGAAGCGACTTCTACGCCTGCCTGGCGCTCTCCCCCGGTGGAGGGCACCTGGCCTACATCTGCTGGGATCACCCCCTCATGCCCTGGAACGGTACCGAGCTGCGGGTCGTCCGGCTGGCCGACGGCGACTCCCGGACGGTGCTGGGCGGAACCGCCGAGTCGGTGCTCTTCCCCCGCTGGTGCGGCGACCGGCACCTCTATCTGATCTCCGACCGGTCGGGCTGGTGGAACCTCTACCGGGTCGGAGTGCACGACACCGCGCCGGAGGCGCTCTGCCCGCTGAAGGAGGAGTTCGCCGGACCGCTCTGGCAGCTCGGCGGCGCGCCGTACGCGCCGCTGGCCGACGGGCGGATCGCGGTCCTGCACGGGCGGGGTGACCTGCGACTGGGCGTCCTCGACCCAAGCAGCGGGATACTGACCGACCTGGACACCCCCTACGACGGCTGGCGCCCCGCCCTGTCCTCGGACGGGCGCATGCTGGCCGGGATCGGATACGGCCCGGCTGTGCCCCCCACGGTCGTCCGGGTGGACCCCGGCACGGGGCAGGCGGAGGAATTGCGCCGCGACATCGACGAGCTGCCCGACGCCGCCTACCTGCCGGTCCCCCGGGCCGTGGAGATCGAGGGCCGGTCCGGCCGCCGGGTGCACGCGTTCGTCTATCCGCCGTCGAATCCCGAGTTCTTGGGCAACAGCGCCCCGCCGTACGTCGTGTTCGTTCACGGCGGTCCCACCTCACACAGCGTCAGCGCACTCGACCTGGAGAAGGCGTTCTTCACCAGCAGGGGCATCGGGGTGCTCGACGTCAACTACGGCGGTTCCACCGGATACGGCCGGGTCTACCGCGATCTGCTGCACGGCCAGTGGGGCGTGGTGGACGTGGAGGACTCGATCGACGCGGCGAGGTGGCTGGCCGCGGAGAGGCTGGCCGATCCGGGACGGATCGCGATCCGGGGGGGCAGCGCGGGAGGCTGGACGGTCATGGCGGCCTGCTGCGCGTCGGACACGTTCGCCGGCGGCGTCTCGTACTACGGGGTGAGCGCGCTCGCCCCGTTCCTGGCGACCACCCACGACTTCGAGTCCCGCTACATCGAATGGCTGGTGGGCCCGGAGGACCCCGTCCTGTACCGCTCCCGTGAACCCCTCGGCCGGGTGGCCGGGGTGGACTGTCCCATGCTGCTGCTGCAGGGCCTGTCCGATCCGGTGGTCCCCGCGGCCCAGTCCCAGGCCTTCGCCGACGCCCTCGCCGAACACGGCGTCCCCTGCACCTACCTCACCTTCGAGGGCGAGGCCCACGGTTTCCGCCGCGCCGAGACCCGCAGTGCGGCCCTGGCCACCGAACTCGCCTTCTACCAGCAGATCTTCCGCCCCTGACAGCCGAACCCCTGGAGTGCGCCCGGAGTGTTATCGGGCTGCCCCGTCCGGTTTCGGATGGAGTGAATCACAACCGCCTCCGTGGGAGGGTGCCGGAGCCCGGCGAGGTTCACGGTCACCGGGTCAGCGGGCGAACTCCGTGGCCCGTGACTCACGGACCACCGTGATGCGGATCTGGCCGGGGTAGGTGAGCTCCTCCTCGATCTGCTTGGCGACGTCACGGGCGATCACCTGGGCCTGGATGTCGTCGATCGAGTCCGGCTTGACCATGACGCGGATCTCCCGGCCGGCCTGCATGGCGAAGACCTTTTCGACGCCGTCGTAGGAGGTGGCGATCTCCTCCAGGCGCTCCAGCCGCTTGACATAGGCCTCCAGCGACTCGCGCCGGGCACCCGGCCGGCTGCCGCTGATCGCGTCGGCGGCCTGGGTGAGAACGGCCTCGACCGTCCTGACCTCGACCTCGTTGTGGTGGGCCTCGATAGCGTGGACCACGTCCTCGTGCTCGCCATACCGTCTGGCGATCTCGGCGCCGATGAGCGCGTGACTGCCCTCGACCTCATGGGTGAGCGCCTTGCCGATGTCGTGCAGGACCGTGCAGCGCTTGAGCAGCATCGAGTCGAGTCTGAGCTCGGCCGCCATGATCCCGGCGATGTGCGCGGACTCGATGAGGTGACCCAGCACGTTCTGACCGTAGGAGGTTCGGTAGCGGAGCTGGCCGAGCAGCGTGACCAGCTCGGGGTGCATGTCGGTGATGCCGAGCTCGACCAGGGCGTCCTCACCTGCGCGTACGCACAGGTCCTGGACCTCGGCCCTGCTCCGTTCGTGGGCCTCCTCGATGCGCTGGGGGTGGATACGGCCGTCGAGAACGAGTTTCTCCAGCGTCAGCCGGGCGGTCTCCCGGCGGACCGGGTCGAAACATGACAGCAGCACGGCTTCGGGCGTGTCGTCGATGATCAGGTTGACACCGGTGGTCGACTCGAAGGCGCGGATGTTGCGGCCCTCACGGCCGATGATGCGGCCCTTCATATCGTCACCGGGAAGATGCAGGACGCTGACGACGGACTCGGCGGTCTGCTCGGCGGCCACCCGCTGGACCGCCAACGTGACGATCTTGGTGGCCCGCTTCTCGCCCTCCTTACGGGCCTGGCCCTCGATCTCCCTGACGATCAGGGCGGCCTCGCGCTTCGCCTGGTTCTCGATCTCCCTGATCAGCTCGGACTTCGCCTGATCACCGGTGAGCCCGGCCACCCGTTCCAGGATGGTCCTGCGCTCATGGCTGACCCGGTCCAAATCCTCGCGCCGGTCGGCGAGGTCGGTCTCCGTCTCGGCGAGCTTACGGGCCCGGTCGGCCTGACGCCTGGCCTCCTCATCAAGCCGCTGCTCACGTTCAGCCAGCCGCTTCTCCCTGCGTTCGAGGTCGGAACGGAGCTCCTTGAGCTCGTATTTAAGGACCCGGCTCTCCTCCTCGGCCTCTTTACGCAGCTCGGCGGCGGCCTCGACGGCGGCCTCCGATCTGTGCAGAACCTCTCTGGCGTCGCTCTCGGCCTGAAGGCGGATCTCCGCGGCCTGACGCCTGGCCTCCTCCAAATCCGCCCGAACCCCGGTCTCCGGCTCGGGAGAGGTGCCGTTCAGCCTTCCGACGGTTCCACCGGTGCGACGCAGCAACATGATCAGCACGGCTATCGTCACCACGGCGAGAACCGCGACCGCAACCGCCAAGGTGATGACCACCACCGAATTCATGCGCGCCCCGCCCTCCTCGCGTCGCAGACATCAAGCACGCGAGGGGTCACACGCACACCACGGAAAGCCCGAGCGGTGGCACCACCAGGCCAGATATCACCGACAGATATCACCCAGAGCCGACGGCGCAGCGGCTGGGCCCGCCGACCCGCCATCCGCTCGCATCCGTCGAACTAGCTCATCCGTAATTCACCGTTATGACAATCCGCGCTGCGCGGAGTAACTCCTCACTGCCGTCGAGGTTAAGCGTCAAAGAGGTAACGGGCAAGCAAAGACCGGCCTCGGAGCGGCTAAACGTGAAGGAGCGATATTTCTTTCTCATGTGGCAAGACATGATGTACCGAGGCTCACAGGGGTGCCGCCCCGGTGGTGGCTCGCTTTCCACCGGTCCAACCGTCTCCCCGGAGGAGGCCGGGACATCAACGGCCCCCGTCACCGCATGTTCTCATCGGCCACCCCCGCCAGGCCGACCCCACTGGACAGTCCACCCGCTTACCTCTCAGCCCGCACAACCAGCCGGACACCCAACGACCACCTCAGCCCCATCGGGCTTCCCCACCACTCCGGCCGCCCCTCTGACCAGGCCAACCCCGCACATCACTCGAACCCATCCCAGGCGACCCGCCCAACCGGACGCCGGTCACCTCCGGCACCCGAACGGCCGGACAGCCCCCCAGCCCCTGGCCCCGGCCCCGGCCAGGCAGTCGAAGCCCACAGGCCACTCCGGCTCGCCCCGCTCACCACAGACTCGCCCCGTTCACCACCGGGCGGCCGCTCCTCCCCCCTCAGCAACCCCAGGCGCATCCGAATCATCACCCTCCGGACAGAACACCCACACATCACATGACCTGCAAGCCACTCAAATAACCGAACAGCGCACACCGATCACCTATACCTCCACGTGAACGAGGTCACCGACCGCATGTTCCGGTCACCAGGCGGATAGTCAAACATCGCTTACCGATCGTCTTCACTACTCATCCGGATAGTCGAACTCCGTGGAAAAGGCGGAACTCTCCGCCTGTTCACTCTCAAGTGCCTCACGGATCACCCGGAAGGCGAGGCCGGGGCCGTATCCCTTCCGGGCGAGCATGCCGGCCAGCCTCCGGGTCCTGGCGGCGGGCTCCAGCCCCCGGGTGGACGACAGCCTGCGCGCCACCAGCCTGCGCGCCGTCTCCACCTCCTGCTCGGGGTCGAGCTGCTCCACGGCGTCCTTGACGGTGTCCTCGTTCACCCCTCGGTGACGGAGCTCCGAGGCGAGGGCCCTGCGGGCGAGACCTCGTCCGGCGTGACGTGAACTCACCCAGGCCGCGGCGAACGCCTCGTCATCGATGAGGCCGACCTCGGAGAACCGCTCAAGCACGGCCTCGGCGGCCTCCTCCGGCACCTCACGCCTGCGCAGCGCCTCCGCGAGCTGGGCTCGGGTGCGCGGCGCCATGGTCAGCAGTCGCAGGCAGACGGACCTGGCCACGGCCTGCGGATCGGCGCCGGGACCTCGGCTCGCCGGAGATCCCTCGACCAGCCCGTCCGGCGTAACCCCCCCGGATCCGTTTCCGGACCGGCTCGCCCTCCGGGATCCGCGAGTGCCCCGGCCTCGCCCCTCCCCATCGGAACGGTCTGGCCGACTCTCTGTGAAGTCGTCCGGGGGGAAGGCGTCGCCCCCGCCCGTGCCGGACGCCTCCCACTCCTTCGAACGGTCTCGGCGCGAACGCCTCGGCCGTCCGCCCCCTCGCCGGGCCGATCCGGTGGACGCGGCCTCCGGCGTGTCGGGCCAGGCGCCCCAGTCTCGCGGCCCGGCCGCGTCGGCCGGACCGGAGTCAGGTCCCGTCGTCATCGATCACTCCGGATCAGACGTCACCCGGTTTAGGAGTCGTCGCCTTGGAAGCACGGCCTGAGGCGGCCGGGGCGGGGGCGGGGGGCGGCGGAGTGGCGGGGCTGTCCACGCGGGGGCCGATGCCAAGCTTCTCCTTGATCTTCTTCTCGATCTCGTTGGCCATGTCCGGGTGGTTCTTCAGGAAGTTGCGGGCGTTCTCCTTGCCCTGACCGAGCTGGTCGCCCTCGTAGGTGTACCAAGCGCCGGACTTGCGGACGAAGCCGTGCTCGACCCCCATGTCGATCAGGCCACCCTCGCGGGAGATGCCGACGCCGTAGAGAATGTCGAAGTCGGCCACCCGGAAAGGCGGGGCCATCTTGTTCTTGACGACCTTGACACGGGTGCGGTTGCCCACCGCCTCGGTGCCGTCCTTCAGCGTCTCGATGCGGCGGATGTCGAGCCGGACCGAGGCATAGAACTTCAGCGCCTTTCCACCGGTCGTGGTCTCCGGCGAGCCGAACATGACGCCGATCTTCTCTCGGAGCTGGTTGATGAAGATGGCTGTGGTGCCGGTGTTGTTGAGCGCGCCGGCGACCTTGCGCAGGGCCTGCGACATCAGCCGGGCCTGGAGACCGACGTGGCTGTCACCCATCTCGCCCTCGATCTCGGCCTTGGGCACCAGGGCCGCGACCGAGTCGATGACCAGCAGGTCGACGGCACCGGATCGGATCAGCATGTCGGCGATCTCCAGCGCCTGCTCACCGGTGTCGGGCTGGGAGACGAGCAGCGCGTCGGTGTCGACGCCGAGTTTCTTGGCGTATTCGGGGTCAAGGGCGTGCTCGGCGTCGATGAACGCCGCGATGCCGCCGGCCCGCTGGGCGTTGGCCACCGCGTGCAGCGCGACGGTGGTCTTGCCGGAGGACTCGGGACCGTAGACCTCGACGATGCGGCCTCGTGGGAACCCGCCGATGCCCAGGGCGACGTCGAGCGCGATGGAACTGGTCGGGATCACTTCGATGGGCGCCCGGGTCTCGTCACCGAGACGCATGACCGAGCCCTTACCGAACTGTCGCTCGATCTGAGCAAGGGCGGTCTCAAGCGCCTTCTCGCGGTCGTTAGCTGCCATGTGAGCCCCCTGGAGGGTCGCGGGTTGGATCGGTTGCCAGAAAGCTACGGGGTGCCACCGACACTTTCCGGAGAGCACGCCTGGAGCGACGGTGTCCAATATAGCCGAACGACTGTTCGATCGTAGCTCAACGAGACCACGTGTTCCGGGGTGTCACAGACGGCCCGGGCCGACGGACCCCATCCGAAAGGCAACATTCCCGGGCATTGCTCCGCACATGTTGTCTCCAAGGCGAACCGGGGCGATCCTGAGGGCAAACGATCCCGAGGTGGCCCACGTGACCAGCACGTTCAGCCGGCAACGTCTGATCCATCTTGGCTCCCTGGCCGCCGAACTGTCGAAGCACGGACTGGTCAGCCGCACGGTCGGGGGCGACGATCCCGTGCTGTGGGTGTGGCATCCGGACAGCGGCCGGCAGACGATCGTCTTCGCCACGCCGGCCAAGGACGGGTGGCTCTTCCTGTGGTCACCCGACGGGCAGGAGGACACCGGGGACCTCCGGCCGGTGGCCGAGGCGCTCGGGAAACTACTGGACGGCTCTTCTTAGTGCCCTGCCCTTCCTCCTCGGCCCCCCTCAAACCCCGCACGCCGGTTCAGGCCCGCCCGGGGAGGGACCCTCCCGTGCTTTCGAGAGGCGGCGTCCGGGCGAGGGGGCGCCGCGCGGGGCTCCCGGACTCGCCACGGCCTCGCCATCCCTGCGGGGCGTCAGCGCAGGCGGGCGGCGACGTCGGACACCCCGCACACGGCCCGCCAGACCTCCTTGGCCGCGACCCCCTCGGCCAGCGCCTGGTTCACCGTCCGTCCACCCAGGTCGGCGATCACGTAGTCGCGCGCCCACGACTCGGCGTAAATATCACCGAAGTGCAGTTTCATTCGCTTCCAGAACTCCGACAGGCGCATTCCCCAAGTATGGGCCCCCACGTGCGAACCCCCGCCTTCCGCAACCGAGCCGGGAAGGACCCGGTCCGAGCCGGTCAGAGCACGCTGGAGCCGTACATCTCCCCGAGCGGGTCGGCGAGCAGTTCCAGCCGGGCCCCGTCGGGATCCCTGAAATAGATCGAGGCGCCGCTCTCGATCTCGTGCGGCACGCCCGCGGCCTCCAGTTTGCCCCGCAACCGCTCCCAGGTCGACGGGTCCACCGAGATGGCGATGTGGTGAAGGCCGCCGAGAACCTCGCGGTAGGGACCGAGGTCCAGACCGGGAAGGTCGAAGAAGGCCAGCAGGTTGCCGTTGCCGATGTCGAAGAAGAAGTGGCTCGATCCCCGGTAGTCGCGGTTTCCGAAGATCTCCGTGAGGGGGAACTCCAGAAGGTCCTGGTAGAAGGCGATCGTCGTCTCGACGTCGGAGGAGATCAGCGCGACATGGTGCAGCCCCCTCGCGCTGCTCAGCGGACGGTGCCTCCCCAGGCGTTCCGCCCTGATCCGCTCACGCGCCGTCTCGACGGCAGGATGGTCGATGCTCATCGCCGGCTCACCACTTAATGCGTCGGATGCTGGTCTGAGATCTATCTCCGACTTATCGGGACATGAACCTTTCTCAATCGTCATGCGCCTGTGGCCGAAACCCCGCCCACGGAACCCGCCAAGCCCCGGTGTCCAAGGAGTCCAGGGGCGGCACGGGCGGCACGGGCCCATCGCCCCGGCACACCTCGGTACGGCCCTCGCGACGCGTCCTCACGCCATTTCCGGCTCCCGGGAGTGCCGGGACCTCGGACAGGGGATGGGCTCCGGACCCCTTACCTGGAAGGCGCTATGAGGGGCTCCCTACGACCTCCGTACGGAGAGCAAGGGGAAGAAGGCCGGAGCCGCCGGGTGCACGGCACAGCCGTTCACCCTCATAACGGCCTCATAAACGAAAAATATGTCGATAAGGCCCCAAAAGCCAGCAATGTGGATTTTTGTCACCTTTAGGTGATCTTTCACCTGTTACTCGGCCACCGAGGGTGGGACGGATTCTGTCGGTAGGGCAGTGCACTATGAATCGTCGAGCCGGATCGAGCGGCCGGATCAAACACGAGGGGGCACGTGATGGACGGAGCGGGCACGGGGCCGCCGGGGAGCGGTGCGAGCTCGGCGCTCAACCATTTCACCCCCGTGACCAGGGAGTGGTTCGCCGGGGCCTTCACCGCTCCCACCACCGCGCAGGAGGGGGCGTGGGCGTCGATCGCCCGGGGGGACAACACACTGGTGGTCGCGCCCACCGGTTCCGGCAAGACACTGGCCGCGTTCCTCTGGTCACTGGACCGGCTGGCCGCCGAGCGCGTCCCCGGCACCGCGGAGGGCTCCGGATTCCCGCGGGGCACCGTCGGCGCCGCCACCGCGGCGGACCTCGCGAGCGCCGGCACCGCGGACACCGAAGACCCGGCGGGCAAAACGGTCGTCCCATCCGCCGGTCTCGCGGGGGCCTCGCACGCCGGTGACAGGCGGCCCGCGCGCGGGCGCGCCGCCTCGCGGAAGGACGGCGGGCCGGTCCGGCGGTGCCGGGTCCTCTACGTGTCACCGCTCAAGGCTCTGGCGGTGGACGTCGAGCGCAACCTCCGGGCTCCGCTGGCCGGGCTGAAGCAGACGGCGCGGCGGCTCGGGTCCCCGGTGCCGGAGATCTCGGTGGCGATCCGGTCGGGTGACACCTCACCGGAGGAGCGGCGCCGTTTCGCGGCCAAGCCGTCGGACATCCTCATCACGACCCCCGAGTCGCTCTTCCTGCTGCTGACCAGTCAGGCCCGCGAGGCGCTGCGCGGCGTGGAGACCGTCATCGTCGACGAGGTGCACGCGGTGGCGGCCACCAAACGCGGCGCGCACCTGACCCTCAGCCTGGAGCGGCTCGACGCCCTGCTCTCCCGGCCCGCCCAGCGCATCGGCCTGTCGGCGACCGTTCGGCCGGTGAGCGAGGTGGCCGCCTTCCTCGGCGGCTCACGCCCGGCCTCGGTGGTCCAGCCGCCCTCGGACAAGGTGATCGAGGTCGAGGTGGTCGTCCCGATCGAGGACATGACCGAGCTCGACACCGCCCCACCTCCCGCCGGAGCCGATGACGGCGACGGCGACGGCGACGGATGGCAGACCAGGCCGCCGGCCAGGCGTTCCATCTGGCCGCACGTCGAGGAGAGGCTGTTCGACCTGATCGGGAGGCATCGCTCGACGATCGTCTTCGCCAACTCGCGTCGACTGGCCGAGCGGCTGTGCACCCGTCTCAACGAGCTGGCCTGGGAACGGCGGGCGGAAGATCCCGGGCCGCCGGGGCCGTCGAAGTCGCCGGAGCCCGCGCACTGGTCGGAGGGCCTCCCCGTGCCACCCGCCTCCCCATCCACCCCGGCCGCGACGATGGCGCAGGCCGGTGCGGCGAAGGGGGTCGTCCCGGAGATCGTACGGGCGCACCACGGATCGGTGTCGAAGCAGGAGCGCGCCCAGATCGAGGAGGCGCTGAAGTCCGGGCGGCTGCCCGCGGTGGTCGCGACCTCCAGCTTAGAACTCGGCGTCGACATGGGCTCGGTGGATCTGGTCGCCTGCGTGGAGTCGCCCCCGAGCGTGGCGAGCGGCCTGCAGCGGATCGGCAGGGCCGGGCACCAGGTGGGCGCGGTCTCGCGTGGCGTGATCTTTCCCAAGTACCGCGGCGATCTGGTCCAGACGGCCGTGGTGGCCGAGCGGATGCGGAGCGGCGAGATCGAGGAGCTCCGCTACCCGCGCAACCCCCTTGACGTGCTGGCCCAGCAGATCGTGGCGATGACCGCGCTGGACGAGTGGACGGTGGACGACCTGGAGACCGTGGTACGGCGTGCCGCGCCGTACCGGACACTGCCCAGGAGCGCGCTGGAGGCGACGCTCGACATGCTCGCCGGGCGTTACCCGAGTGAGGAGTTCGCCGAGCTGAGGCCGCGCATCGTGTGGGATCGGCTCACCGGCGCCCTGCGGGGACGGCCGGGAGCCCAGCGGCTGGCGGTGACCAACGGTGGCACGATCCCCGACCGAGGGTTGTTCGGCGTGTTCCTGGTCGGTGCGAAAACCTCCAGGGTGGGCGAGCTGGACGAGGAGATGGTCTACGAGTCGCGGGTCGGGGACGTGTTCGTGCTGGGCGCGACCTCCTGGCGCATCGAGGACATCACGGCCGACCGGGTGCTGGTCTCCCCCGCGTCCGGACAACCGGGTAAGTTGCCGTTCTGGCTCGGTGACAGCGCGGGACGCCCGGCCGAGCTGGGCAGGGCCATCGGCGCGTTCCTGCGCGAGATGTCCGCGGCGGGCGCGGACTCCGAGGTGGAGCCAAGGTCCGCGGGACGAGACGGCCCGGCAGGCGTCACCTCAAGGCAGGGCGACGCGGCACGCGCCGACGCGAAGACGGACTCCACGGGACAGGAAGGTCCGGGACGCGACGGTGCGCGAGCGGAGGGCGCGGAGCACGGTCCTCCAAGGCGCAACGGCGCGGAGAAAGACGCCGCGGGGTTGGCGGGGCCGGCGCCCGGCGGAGGGAAGCCGGACTCCGGCGGGTGGAGCGGTACGGCCCGCGACAGGGCGCTGGAGCGGATCAGGGCGGCGGGGCTGGACGGGTTCGCCGCGGCGAACCTGCTGTCCTACCTGGCCGAGCAGCGGCAGGCCACCGGATACGTACCGGACGATCGGACGCTGCTGGTGGAACGGTTCCACGACGAGCTGGGCGACTGGCGGGTCGTGGTGCACTCGCCGTACGGGGCGCGGGTGCACGCGCCGTGGGCCCTGGCGATCGGGCGGCGGCTGCGGGAGCGCTACGGCACCGACGTTCAGGCCGTGCACTCCGACGACGGGATCGTGCTGCGCGTCCCCGACACGCTCTCCGGTCCCCCTTCGGACATAGCGGTCTTCGACGCGGAGGAGATCGAGCGGATCGTCATTGAGGAGCTCGGCGGTTCGGCGCTGTTCGCGGCGCGGTTCCGCGAGTGCGCGGGACGGTCCCTGCTGCTGCCCCGGCGCACGCCGGGAAGGCGCGCCCCGCTCTGGCAGCAGCGGCAGCGGGCCGCGCACCTGCTCGGCGTGGCCGGCCGGTACGGATCGTTCCCGGTCGTGCTGGAGACGATGCGCGAGTGCCTGCAGGACGTCTTCGACGTGCCGGGACTGGTCCGGCTGATGCGGGACGTCGCGGCGCGGCGGGTGCGGCTGGTGGAGGTCGAGACCGGGCAGGCGTCGCCGTTCGCGGCGTCGCTGCTCTTCAACTACGTCGGCGCGTTCATGTACGAGGGGGACGCCCCCCTCGCCGAGCGCCGAGCGCAGGCGCTCGCGCTCGACACGAGCCTCCTGGCGGAGCTGCTGGGCCAGGCGGACCTCCGTGAGCTGCTCGATCCCGATGTGATCGCCGACGCCGAGCACGAGCTGGCCCGGCTGGACCGGCCGCTCCGCGACGCCGAGGACCTGTCGGACCTGCTCCGCTCGCACGGCCCGCTGGTCGCAGACGACATAAGCCTGCGCGGGGGCGACCCGGAGTGGCTGATCACCCTGGAGACCGCCCGGCGGGCGATCAGGGTGCGGGTGGCGGGGCAGCGGCAGTGGGCGGCGATCGAGGACGCCGCCCGGCTGCGCGACGCGCTCGGCGTGCCGCCGCCGGTGGGGGTGCCGCCCGTTTTCCTGGAGCCGGTGGAGGACCCGCTCGGCGACCTCGTCGCCAGGCACGCCCGTACCCGCACCCCGTTCTCGGCCGGTACGGCGGCCGCCAGGTTCGGTCTCGGCCCGGCGGTGGTCACCGAAGCGCTGCGCCGCCTGGCCGCCTCCGGCCGGGTGGTGAACGGGGAGTTCATGCCCGGCGGCCGAGGTGAGGAGTGGTGCGACGCCGGGGTCCTGCGGATGCTGCGCCGCAGGTCTCTGGCGAGGCTCCGCAAGGAGGTGGAACCGGTCACCCCCGAGACGCTGGCGGCCTTCGCCCCCGCCTGGCACGGCATCACCGGCACCCCGCAGCGGAGCAGACCGCCCATCGACGCGCTGGTGGGCGCGATCGAGCAGCTCCAGGGGGCGGCGGTGCCCGCCTCGGCGCTGGAGACGTTGATCCTGCCCTCGCGGGTGCCCGGATACGATCCGTCGCTGCTGGACGAGCTGACGGCCTCGGGCGAGGTCGTCTGGGCCGGGCAGGGGTCGCTGCCCGGCGGGGACGGCTGGGTGGCCCTGTATTTCGCGGACACCGCTCCACTGTTGATGCCCGATCCACTGGAGATCACCATGACCCCGGTGCACGAGACGGTCCTCACCGTCCTCGGCGGTGGGGGCGCCCTGTTCTTCCGCGATCTGGCCGGGCGCGTCGGCGCCCTGCTGCCCGGTGCGGTTCCAGATGACGGAGTGCTGACCGCGGCGGTGTGGGATCTGGTGTGGGCGGGGCGGATCACCGGCGACACGCCGGCACCGCTGCGCGCCATCCTCGGCACCGGACGCCCCGCGCACCGCCGGGCTCCCACCCGCAGCCGGCGGGCGGTGCTGCCCACCCGGAGCGGGCCGCCGACGGTGGGCGGGCGCTGGTGGCCACTGCCCGCCCCGTCGGGCGACGCGACCCAGCGGGCGCACGCCCAGGCCGAGATCCTGCTGGAGCGGCACGGCGTGGTGACACGCGGCGCGGTCGCCGCCGAGCGGCTGCCCGGCGGGTTCGCCGCGGTCTACCAGGTGCTCCGGGCCTTCGAGGAGAGCGGCCGGTGCCGCCGGGGCTACTTCGTCGAGGGCCTGGGGGGCGCCCAGTTCGCGCTGCCCGGCGCCGTCGACCGGATGCGTGCCACCTCGGCGGCGCCGGGCACCGGCGCACCCGCGTCCGATCCATGGAGCGTCCGGGAGCCGGCCGCAGGCACGTCCGATCCGCGGGCCGTCCGAAAACCGGCCACAGGCGCACGGCGGGCGGTGGTGCTGGCGGCGGCCGATCCGGCCAACCCGTACGGCGCGGCCCTGCCTTGGCCGGTCCATCCGGGTGAGGGGTCCCACAGACCCGGACGGAAGGCCGGATCCCTGGTGGTGCTCGTGGACGGGCGTCTGGTGCTCTACGTCGAGCGCGGCGGCAAGACCCTGCTGTCCTTCTCCACCGGCGACGGCCTCCGGTCCGCTGTGGACGCCCTCGCGCTGGCCGTACGCGACGGCGCCCTGGGCAAGCTCACCGTGGAGCGCGCCGACGGCACCGCGATCAACGACTCCCCCCTGGCCGCCGCCCTGGAATCCGCCGGATTCCATCCGACCCCGAAAGGCCTGCGCCTGCGCGCTTAGCCGTACCGACCGTGTCGCCGTCACCAGCGCCCACGGCCGGAACAGCCACCCGTCGTTCCATTTCCGGGGGGACGGGGCGGTAACTGCCGCCTCCTCGCTCCGTTACCGGCCGGCTCCGCTGGCGGCTGGGGGCGACGGGCTCAAGGCCGCTGCGTTCGGGGGGATGGGCGACCGCCGGGTGTGGGTATCCCAGGAGATGCCCGCTGGGACCCCAGGAGGGATCTGCCCAACCTAAGAAAGGTCCTCTCGTGATCCAGGAGCATCGTTACGTGGTGGTCGGCGCCGGTCCCGCGGGGCTGCAGATCGGCCATTTCCTGCAGGAGAGGGGGGCGGACTACCTGATCCTGGAGCGGAACCACACCGTTGGCGGATTCTTCACCCGTTTTCCGAGGCACCGCCGGCTGATCTCACTCAACAAGGTGCACACCTGGTCCGACGACCCGGAGACCCGGCTCCGCTGGGACTGGAACTCGCTGCTGAGCGACGATCCGTCCCTGCTGTTCCCGCACTACAGCGACGACTACCTCCCCTCCCCCGACGACCTGCGACACTATCTGACCGACTTCCACACCACCCATGACCTGAGGATCGCCTTCGGCACCGGGGTCAGCCGAGTGATCGGCAAGGAGGAGGGGTTCCGGCTGGAGACGGAGGAGGGGCAGGAGATCCAGGCCGAGTGCCTGATCTGGGCCGGCGGGTGGGGCGAGCCGTACATCCCCAACATTCCCGGCATCGAGCACGCGGAGGGGTACGAGGACATGGCCATCGACCCCGAGCCGTTCTGCGGCAGACGGGTGCTGATCCTCGGCAAGGGCAACTCGGCCTTCGAGACGGCCCACGCCCTCCTCGGTCACGCGGCGATGATCCACCTGGCCAGTCCCCGGCCGGTCCGGCTGGCCTGGAACTCCAGGTACCCGGGGGACGTGCGCGGCTCGTACGGCGCGTTACTCGACAGCCACCACTTCACCACGCCTCACTCGCTGCTGGACTGCGCGGTCGAGCGGATCGGGTTCGACGGCGAGACCTACACCGTGGACATCCTTCACAGCCGCGCCGGACGGGGGAGGGAGCGGCTGGAGTACGACGCGGTACTGCGCTGCACCGGTTTCCGAATGGGCGCCGACGTGTTCGCCGACGGGCTGAGGACCGGATCCTGCGGGAGGCTGCCCGCGGTGAGGTCCGACTGGGAGTCGGTCAACCTCGACGGCCTGTACTTCGCGGGCACGACGATGCAGGCCCGTGACGCCAGGCGGGGGGCGTCGGCGTTCATCTACGGCTTCCGCTACAACCTGCGGACGATGAGCCGCCTGCTCGCCGAGCGTTATGACGGGGCACGACTCCCGCATACCGTCGTCCCCCGCGCGGAGCTGACCGGGTCGATCCTCGACCGGGTCAACCGGAGCTCGGCCCTGTGGGCCCAGGCCGGCTATCTGGCCGACGCCATGGTGATCACCGAGCACGGCATCGAGCGCTACGAGGACCTGCCCGAGGACTACGCCGTCGAGCGCTTCGGCGATCTGGTCACCGTGGGCCTGCGCCAGAACCGAGCCCCGGACCCCGACGACCTGGAGGCCGGCGCGTTCGCCGTCGGGCGCCGCCCGCTGTCGTCACGGGCCGCCGAGAGCGAGGCCGTCCACCCGGCCGTCCGCGTCTTCAGGAACGGCGTGCTCACCTCCGAACTGCACCTGCCGGAGAGCGTGGTGACCGAGTGGCGCCACCCCGACCGGCACGTGGCCCCGCTCGCGCGATTCCTCGACCGGCTGCTGCCGCTCTGACCTCCCGCTCGGACCGGGAACGCGGGAGGCTCGGTGGATCGACCGATTCCGTGCGGCTACCGGGGACGGCGCCGCTCGATCGATTCCGGGCGACCAGCGGGGACGGCGCCGCTCGATTTCCTGGAGAGCCGGCTCCCAGGGGTAAATCGCCGGACTCTCGTCTCCGGTGCCGGGTGCGTGCGGCTCCAACCGGCCGGAGCCGTGCGGGACGGGAACGCCTTCGGCGCGCAGACTCTCGACGCTCCGGCGAAAGGGCGCGCGTGCGGCGAAGGCACTGTTCACGAACGGCACCATGACCACGGGGATGCCCAGCCGGGGGCTTCGGCCAGCTGTCCGAGGGCGTAGGTGTCGGCGACGCCGCGGGCGAACTTGTTGACGGTGTTGTAGGTGGCCGGGGCGACGATGATCGCGTCGGCACGCGGGGGCTTGGGCTCGTCCGGCGCGCGGTGGCGACTGCGCACCGGGCGGCCGGTCCGCGCCTCCAGGGCGGGGACGTCGACGAAGGCGAGGGCCGACGGGGTCGCGACGATCTGGACGGCCCATTCCCCGTCCTGGGGTTCCCGGATCGGCACGGTCATCGGCCTGTCCAGCAACTCGATCGCCCAGCCCAGAGAGCCGCGCGCCATCGCCGCCACCGTACTTCCGCCATGGGCCAGGTCCATACGGGTGTAGAGGTCTGCGGCGGCCTCGACCGCCTGAACCTCGGCGACACCGACATCTGTCAGATCTTTACCGTCCAAGCCGTCCAGCAGTCGCGCGAGCGGCTCCAGTGCGGCCGATCCACGGAGGTCGCCGCAGTGATCCCCAGAACACTTCTGCGTTTCATATTTTCCATGGTGTCCGGTAAGACGAGCTCCTTTTCTGTTGCCGCAACATGCACGCCCAATGCCTGCTGGTAACTGTGCGGCAAGGCGAGAGTAACCTCACTCTGCCCAGGGCTCCGGCGAGTTTATGATTTGGTCAGCTTGATTCCCTCGCTTCCATCTTGAACAGATTGAGGGTGCGCCGGTGACCGTAAACGTGGTGACGTCGGCCATAGGCGATGTTGGCGTAGCCCGCGTGGCGCAGGGCGCCAAGGGCCAGATTACGGAAGGAGGTCGGAGCGCGGGGTACCGGTTCGGGCCTGGCCGATGTCTTCGTGAAAGGTCACGTCACAGACATAGTGGGTGCCGTTCTCGACGGCGTTCCAATGACTGCGCACGTAGGTCGCGATCTGTAACCGTTGAGGCCGGCCAGGACCCGGCGCATGGTCCGCTCGCTGGGCGGCTGATGCAACCCGGTCAGCGAATTGCGCCACACCCGCAGGTCGGCCAGGGCCGGCTCGGGCGCATTGTCGGCCTATTACTCGATCGCGGTCGGCGAGTCACCGCCCACGGCCACGATCGCACACGCGATCAACGCCAGAGCCGATGTCGGCGAATGCCGCCGTCCACGCCGCGACTGCAGATCGGAAATCATCGCGAACCGATCCATAGGGCTCAGCCGAGTCGGCGATTCCAGAACCGATTGCTCAAGCCGCTCGCGACCGACAGCGGTGATCAGTGATGATGGCTGGGGTTCGACACCAGGCGTTTCCTCTGACGCCACCAGTCCGCTACCGGGCCTCCTGGTAGCTACCCGGGACGGACTCACACCGGTAAGCGACGACTAGTTTACGAACAGATGATCAGCCGCTACGTCATGGCTTCACCTCCGTCCTACTGGGCGCACGAAACATCGAGGCTAACGGCGGACTTTCCTGCCTGCGCATCAACTCCAGGCGGTGAGACATTACACGAGATCACAACCATGATTATCCGCGTCAGGGATAGCGAAACGTTCATTAAAGGTCCCCCTAATTCAGAGCTCATGACATGAACTTAAACAAAGGATCGCAGCAAACGCTTTATTCGATCACACGAGGATCACGAAAAGCCGAAGATGCGAGCCACCTAGAGTCCGCCGGCAGCCACTACGAGTAATATGCGAAGCTGGAGACACATGGGGAGGATTCCAAGTTTTATCCAAGTAGGTTCTTGACTCACCTCGCCTCCATATGTAAAAATCATAATTAGATGAACGGTAGCCCCGGATGCCCCTCTCTGGTTGCGGCAATGTGGAGTTAATCTTCCATTGACGGCGTTTCATCCAATCAATGTTCCGCTCATCGCCAGCTTTTCCATTGTGGATGTGTGGCGAGGCATTTTAGCCGAATAGCTTGATGGAAGGAATCTCCTTGACTTCTTGCATGTCACGCATGGCCGCCCAACGCATCGCAACCGGCATCCTGGCCGTAGGATTAGCTATAACGGCTTCTTCCGGTACCGCTTACGCAGGGCCCGGGAGCACAGAATCCACGCCAGTACTGAACTTCGGATCCAATGGCCAACAGGTTCGAGCATGCGATGATTCCACTCTCTATCAAGCCGTAAAGATCAGTGGAACAAGCCATACGGGTACACAGGCAAGTACCTCGGCACGCCTCGACATCGAAAACTGTCATAGCTTCTGGAATTGGTGGTGGGTGGGCCGGGTCACCTTGAAGTGGTACAGAGACGGAAGCTCCCAGACAGTAACCACACACTGCAATGTACCAAAGGTCGACCCTGATTGGAACTGGGTATTCTGCCCCAGATGATCTTAGTTTAACTCTAGCCCAGAGGACAGGTTGCGAATGTAGAATTTAACAATAAACGCCCTAAACAACTTGAGGGCCTTCTGATTCGGCGAGCGCATTATACGCGCCAGGCACCATGAATCCCCTGCCCCTGAAGTCCAATCACACTTAATGCGATATTTCGTTACCCCATATGACTCCGGCGTCCCACCTGTTCGTTGAATCAACCGAAACTGGTCGGCGAGCAATAATGGACGGCGGTTCGAGAATAAGAACGGTCTGAGCGATGAAGCCGTCGCGGCAGCGTGGGGCGGTACTGCATCTGTTTGGGCTTGGTCTTGACCAGTGCGGCGAGTTGGCCGGTTTCATCTGCCCTGCCTCGTCTTCCCGGCACAACCGGGCGCCCAGGTCGGGCGCCGCCCTTTTATCGCCAGCCATTCCTCGGCGACCCACAACTCGCCTCCCCCCTCGTCGCGCTCAACGGCACGCTGTACGGGAATCTACGGCGTCCAGCCGATGCGGTGCAGCAGATATGACGCCCTGCGCAAGGTATAGCGGACATGAAACAAGACCGCGATCAGATCGGCACCCCAGGCCGACGTCCAGTGCTGCTCCTCGACGAAACCATGCGCAGCTGGCCCCCGCTCCAGCTCGGCCCACAGCCGCTCCAGCCGCCGCTCATCCAGCCGGCACTTCTCCCCGCCCGACCCCTGGACGCCAATTCCTCCAGCCCACCGGCCTGCCAGGCGCGACACCATGCGGGCCTCCGTGGCGGCGGCCCGCCGGGAGTACGGCTTGGGCCGGCCGCCGATCCACCGGCACCTGGCCGCACTGGCCGAGGAACCGCTGAGCGAACCGGAGCCGGTCGAGGCAGGGAGGGCATCGACGAGACCCGCAGAAAACGGGCCTGCCGACGCAGGAGAAATGCCTGCCCAAGTCCATGGATATGCACACCTTCAGCCAAGACGACCTGGATGCCATCGCCACCAAGCTCAACAACCGTCTCCGCAAGATCCATAGCTGCCACACTCCGGCAGAGATTTACGCTAAGGTCCTGAACAGCGGCGATACGTTGATCGAGCGCGCCATCATCTCTCGAAAAAAATCATGGGGTCCGGAAGGGCCTCCAAGGCCATCAGCACCGTCATAAAAGATATTGGAAAGCCAGGGCGTTCAACAAGCCACCGAATTCCTTTTTCGTACACTGACAGGATGACACCACCACGTACTCCTCCTGAGGACGACTCCCTCCTGCTCGAACCTGTCCAGCTGACTGGCACACTGATCAGCTACGCACGGGTCTCGACCACCAAGCAGAACGTGGACTGCCAGATGGCCGCGCTCACCGGCAGCGGATGCCTGCGGATTTTCTTCGGTAAGAAGCCCGTAAAGAACGTCAAGTGTGAGGAGCTGTGAAGGCGCTGGATCCCCTGCGCACCGGCGATACCTTCATGAGTGCCGCCTCTGAATCGCCTGAGACGCTCCCTGTAGGAGCTCACCTCGATCGTGGCTGGGCTACGCAAGCGCAGCGTCGGCTTCGAGACCCTGCACGAGACGATCGATACCATCACGCCCGGCGGACGGCTCGTATTCCATGTCTTCTCAGCCTTGGTGGCGTTCATTCACGAGCTCACCTTGAGGGCACTCCTGAGGCCCTAGACGCCGCGCGGGACCGCAGGCAGCATCTCGGTCAGCCCTCGGCTGCGACGCTTGAGCGGATCCACCACGCCCGCAACATGCTGACCCTGCCTGACGACACCATCTCCTTCATCGCCCGGCTGCCGGGCGCCAACCCCAGCACACTCCATAGGCACGTCCCCGAACTCGTCGGCCCTCCGTTCCCTGCCGCCGACCGATCCCAGCAGGCCCTAGTGAAAGGAAGCAGCGATGAACGCTGAGGATCTCACTCGCTTCGGTGAGCTTCTCCAGGCCGTGAGCGAGCGGCGCACACTGGATCTAACCGAGCTCCACGACGCCGGACGACTGCTGGGCGAGGTGACCCTGGCCGCCGCAGCCGCAGCCAGCCACATGCGGACTGAGGTCGCGGCCTTGCCAAAGCGGTACATCCTGCATGACGATACCGGCGACGCTCCGGAACCCCGCATCGTCGAAGCCCGTGACCGCCTCGCGCAGATGACGAGCCTGCTTCAACAGGTCGGCACGCAGGCCCGTCGTTACCACGGCACGATCGGACACATCGGCATGCAGGTAGACCCCGAGGTCGCATCGGACTGATCCCGACCACAATGCTCCAGGGCACCGGCAAGTTGATGTTTCGAACGGGTTCATTCGTAGCCATCCAACGGCGCAGGCAGGGACAGGTAAAAAACGCCAAATCCGCAACGACAGAAAGGCACGGTTCCTGAAGATCAGAGGTGTCCAAATCCGCCCGATCGAACGAGGAACCCACCCCTGTCGCACTATCAACGCTGTCGGCCGCGGCCAGATTAGGCAAACGGACACTGAGCCTTTTTCATCCTGCCTCGCGCATCTGCAGGACACAGATGGCTTTGACAAGCTGACCTGCCTGAAGAGGGCAGCAGCGTAGCTTCCGCAGAATCCGCCAGGTCTTCAGCTGCGCATTCGCACGTTCGCCGGGGCCGCGGAGCCTGGCGCGAGCGGAGTTGGCCGGCTTCAGCGAGGTCGGCTTGTTCCTGCCCTTGTACGGCACCAGCACCTGCTGACCTGCGCCGATGTAGCCCTTGTCCGCCGGCGTGATCAGCCCGGCGGCCTCCAGCCGGCGGACGACCCCCCGGATCCGGGCGGCCGTGCGGTCGTGCACCGATCCCGGCGGCGGGCCCGACGTTCACAGCAGCGTGCCGTCCGGGGCGGCGACGACCTGGATGTTCATGCCGTGCCGCTGGTGTTTGCCGGAGTGGTACGGCCGGTCGGCGGCCACCCGGTCGATCGGGATGAGCGTGCCGTCCAGGATCACGAAGGCGTACCCGGCGCGCTTGGCAGCGCGCAACACCTGCTCCAGGCGAGGAGGGGTCTTTCCCCAAGGCCAGGTAGTTACTGAGGTTAAATCTCCAGGGTTAGGCCAGTTCGAAGGGCAGACCGGTCTCGTTGAAGAAGCCGGTGATGAGATCAGGTCGGTATTGCATGCGT